>JBIOHI010000077.1:0-8755 GCA_044448845.1 Bacteroidia bacterium | reverse complement strand
GCCGTAATTAAAATTTAAATTTTATTAAAATGAAAAAATTATTAGTATTAGCTACAGCCCTAGCATTTGGCTTCGTGAGTTTCGCACAAGATGCTCCTAAAAAAGATGCTCCTAAAAAGGAGAAAAAAGAAGCGGTGAAGAAAGAAGAGAAGAAGGAAGAAAAGAAAGACGCTAAAAAAGAAAAAAAGGAGAAGAAAGAAAAAGCTGCTCCTGCTGACAAGAAATAATTAAGTTTAGTTCTTAAAGCAAAAGAAAAAGGCCGGTAAATTTATTTACCGGCCTTTTCTATTTTAGAATCAATCCGTTTTTCCTATTTCACAATATTCATTTCGCTGATGATATTGCCCGCTTTACCGTATTTGTCAATAAGGAAAAGCACGTAACGAATATCTACACAGATAGTTCTTTGTTTGTCGGGATCAAAATGGATATTACCGCTCATGGCTTCCCAGTTTCCGTCAAACGCCAGCCCGATCATTCTTCCTTCACCGTCCATCACAGGGCTGCCGCTGTTTCCACCGGTAATATCATTGTCTGTTAAAAAAGCCACCGGAAGCTTACCGTCTTTCATGGCATAAGGGCCGTAATCTTTTGCTTTCTGAAGGTCGATCAAACGCTGGGGAACATCAAACTCGGGGTTGCCTTTGTTTTTTATATTTTTTTCGATCACTTCATCCAGGTTGGTGATCATGGCGAACTTCATGTAAGGGCGGCAGGTTCCGTAAGTCAGGCGGATGGATGAATTGGCATCAGGATACATTTGCTTTTCCTTATTCATTTCTAACAAACCTTTCATGTACAAGCGCCCAAGCATGGCAGTCTGCTCCTGGAATTCGTCATATTTTGGTTTGTAATTATCGAGGTAATGCGTGCGGAAAGCTTTTACAAACTGGTATACCGGATCATTCTTCAAAACGCCCGGCCTCGGATTTCTAAACCAGGCTTTAGCCATTTCGATATCAGTAAAAACACTTCCTGAAAAAACATCATTAGTGAACGATCTGATGGCTTCGCGTGGATTGGAAGCATCATATTTTGAAATAATATCAGCTAAATATTTGGGTTGCTGATCTTTTGGAATGTTGTTGTAATTTAAAACCAACAGGCTGTCGAAAATGCGTTTATCCGCAGTCACCACAGCATCTGTGTAGGTCATATCATCAATAATTCCTGCATATTGTTTTCTTATCCTTTCGGTTGCTTTCTCATCACCCTTGGCCATGGTTTCTTCTACAATTAATGCGTAGTATGCCATCCTGGAAATAAAAGGGGAAAGAATTCCTTCGTTCAGGTAAGTGCTTTGCAGGCAATACGGGGTATAATTAGCATAAGCCTTTGCAACATTGGCCCAAAGGGTACTGTATTCGGGTTTGCCTGATGACCATTTGATGAACTGCGCCTCTTCTTTTAATTTTTGATCGTAAACCTTGTTGTTGCGCAGTTGCTCCGATTCGCCTCGGTAAAATTTCCAGTAATTAGCTACACCGGCAAAATTGGAGATAAGTTTTAGGCGGACTTCTGCATTCTTATCCATTTGTTCCTTCCACGCATTCAGCCTTACATCGCGAAGTGCAACGATTGCCGGGTCAACTTTGTCCGTAGCGATCTGAACTCCCTGGGAAAATTCATAACGGTTGGTTCGTCCCGGGAAACCCATGATCATGGCGAAATCATTTTTAGCGTATCCTTTTTCGCTGATCGGCAAAAAGTGTTTTGGGCTATAAGGAATATTCTCGGTTGAATATTTAGCTGGCTTTCCGTCCTTGCCGCAATAGATCCTGAACATGCTGAAATCACCGGTATGGCGGGGCCACATCCAGTTATCAGTTTCACCACCAAATTTACCAATGCTTTGCGGAGGTGTTCCCACCAGGCGGATATCCGTGAATTTTTCGAATACAAATAAATAATAGGAGTTGCCTTTGAACATTTCGCGGCATTGTGCCTCATAATGGGTTCCCCTGGTGGCACGTTCCACGATGCTCTTGTAAACGGAAGGTAACCGTTTGATGCGGTCTTTTTCAGAAAGGTTCTTGAGGGAATCGAGAACTTCAACTGTGATCTCTTCGATCCTCACAACAAATGAAACGGATAATCCCGGGGCAGGCCTTTCATCGGCATACGATTTGGCCCAAAAACCGCTGTCGAGAATATTGTCTTTGGTAGTGCTCAGGCTCGCGATAGCCGAGAAGCCGCAGTGATGATTGGTAAGAACCAACCCTTTGGCAGATACCACTTCACCTGTGCAACCTGCGCCAAACCAAACGATCGCATCTTTAAGACTGGAGTGGTTCATTGAATACAATTGTTCGGAAGTAAGCTTAAGTCCGAGCTTTTTCATCTGCGCATAATTGTTGTTCAGCAGCAGCGGAAGCCACATTCCTTCATCTGCTTTCACGTTCAGGTTCAGTGAACTCACGAAGAAAAGCAGGATCAATGTTTTGAGAAGCATTTTCATAAATAGTTGCAGTTTTTTATAAGACAGCGAAAGTATTTAAAATCAGGCAATCCAAAAATTTAAAGGTAAAAGTTTCATCTGATAAAAATCATTACTTGAAAAGTTGCCCGAAAACTTTATGTTAGCGACCTGTTTGTAAATTTAACAATTACCTGAACCTGATTTCTAGTTAAATTATGGACAACTAAATAATAAATTTATGTTCGGACTTGATCCAACGCTCACACTTCTTCTCATTTTCTGTCTTTTCTCGGCAGCGGTATTCGAATTCATCAACGGATTTCACGATACGGCTAATGCGGTGGCAACGGTTATTTACACCAACTCATTAAAACCATGGGTTGCCGTTATTTGGTCAGGATTATGCAACGGGGTCGGTGTTTTCATTGGAGGAATAACGGTGGCAATGGGCATCAGCAACCTGCTGCCGGTAGAAGTTTTGACTGATACCAATATTCACCACAGCGTGGCGCTGATTATGTCACTCTTGTTAACCGCCATCATTTGGAATTTGGCGACCTGGTATAAAGGAATTCCCTGTTCCAGTTCGCATACCCTCATAGGTTCCATACTCGGAGTAGGTCTTGCCTTTTCGTTTGTTGCTGATGATAAATCGATCAATTATGTGAATTGGGGAAAAGCCGGTGACATCGGGTTATCTCTTTTACTTTCTCCGCTCATCGGATTCAGCATAGCTATTTTGTTCATGTATATCATGAAACAAATAGTTGGAAAAAATAAATCCATTTTCAAAGAGCCGACCTCTACCAATCCGCCACCCGGCTGGATCAGGACCATTTTATTATTGACCTGCACCGGTGTAAGTTTATCTCATGGTTCAAATGACGGGCAAAAAGGAGTTGGACTTGTGATGCTGATACTGATCGCTATTGTTCCTTCTTATTTCGCACTTGATCATTCGGTGGAACTGAGCAATTATAAAAATAACATTTCGGAAGTTCAGATGATAATGAATCGTATAGAGACGAACCAGTTGAATAAATCGGATAGTTTCGAATATGCCAAACTGAATTCGCTGGTTGGTGATCTTAGAGCACGCACCGAAGGAGTGAAAGAACTCACCGTGCTCAGAGATGAGCAACAATATGCTATTCGCAAAAGTGTGATCATGATTGGTAAGTCAACAAAAAAAATGCTGGAAAGCGAAAGCCTGATCATGAGTGTGAAAGATAAAAAGACGCTGAAGAAAGAAGTGGATGCATTAAAAAAGATCACCGAATTCGCACCCCTTTGGGTGATCCTGATGATCTCCATTTCGCTGGGTATCGGAACCATGGTGGGTTGGAAAAGAATTGTAAAAACGATCGGGGAGAAGATCGGAAAACAACATCTCACGTATGCTCATGGTGCTTCTTCCGAACTTGTTGCTGCAGGCACCATCACGCTTTCCACTTACTTCGGGCTACCGGTGAGCACAACTCACGTGTTATCTTCAGGTGTTGCAGGAAGTATGGTGGCAAGCAAAGGAATCAAGAACCTTCAATCCGGTACGATCAAGGCTATCGCACTCGCATGGGTGCTCACGTTGCCTGTATGTATCACGGTTTCAGGCGGACTTTATCTTTTATTCCGGTCAGTTTTTTAGAATTATTTTTTCCATTTGATGGAACATCCGATCGCTTTGGTTAAGGTTAATGTTACCGGTTTCCCGTTCAGTAATTCTTCCAGGGCATTCTCCACATATTTCACTTTCACGTTTTGAGGTTCATCAAAATTATCATCGATTGTTCCCGAATATTTTAATTCAAAACCTTTTGGCGTTTTAAGTAAAATAAAAACATCCGGTGTTCTCCTGGCGCCAAATGCTTTTGCCACTTCCTGGGTTTGATCGAATAAATAAGGAAACGGATATTTTTTCTCCATGGCTCGTTTTTGCATGTTGGCATACGAATCTTCAGGCTCGCGTGCGGGATCGTTGGAATTGATGGCGATCACAGGGAAACCTTTCTCCGCGTATTTATTGTGCAGGTCGATGATACGTTGTTCGTAGGCTTTGGCAAACGGGCAATGGTTGCAGGTAAAAATGACGATAATCCCTTTTACCTCACCTTGTTCGGCCATGGAAACCATATTGTCTTTTACATCGAGCAGTTTGAAATCTTTCACCGGTTCCCCGATCGCATAACCGCGAGCTTGGGAATAAACCGGGGGTAAATTGAAAAGTGAATACAGGCAGAGAACGAAAATGATTTTTATTTTCATGCTATTTTTTGATAAAAGGTTTGATGATCTCTTCAAGTTCTGCTAAGCTTAATTCGGTGTCGTAAAACCGTCTGAAATCCTTGGCACCGCACACCACAAGGGTTACAGGGAGTTCCCCGCTCCAACTCATGTCCACGTAATCGATCCAGTGATGTGGATTGGTTTCGTTCATCAGCACGACCACGCATTTTAACATTTTATCGCGGATAAAAGTTTTAAGATGAGAGTCAACCTGTCGCTTGAAATCGTGGCTTACCAGTATCACTTTCACATTTTGATCTTTGTATTTTTCGTTCAGTTTTTCAAAGTTGGGAATTTCTTCCACGCAGGTCTTACACCAGGTGGCCCAGAAATTGAGAACATAAACGGTATCGGATTCGTTGGATTTTATTTTTTCGATCCAGTACCGGTCAACAAATTCGACTTGCTGTGCCGCGAGTCGCGACAAAACGAAAAGCAAACCGAGTCCTATAATATGTTTTCTTATCATGATTATAATTTTTCTCCGAAACTGAGATCACCGGCATCGCCAAGCCCCGGCACGATATAACCTTTTGCATTCAGATCATCATCCACATCAGCGATCCACACCATTGCTTCCGGAAGTTTCTTTTTTAAATGTTCTATACCTTTTTTGGCAGCGATCAATCCAACAATATGTAAACTTTTTGGCGTACCGTTTTGCAAAAGAGTCTGATAACTCTCCACAACCGACCTTCCGGTTGCTATCATCGGATCGATCAGGATCATGTTACGGTTGGTGAGATCCGGGCACGCTAAATACTCTACAATGATATCGAAATTATTTTCATCGGTGTGTTTCCTGAAAGCCGAAACATAAGCGCAGTCGGCCCGGTCGAAGATGCTCAGAAACCCATCATGCATTGGTAATCCCGCACGGAGAATGGTGGCAAGCACCGGTTGCTCATTGAGCACTTTTGATTGATGAATTCCCAGCGGGGTTTTTATTTTAATGGTATCAAAATTCAGTTCTTTGCTCAATTCGTAAGCCATCAGTTGACCGATCCTTTTGATATTGTTCCGGAAACGCATCCGGTCCTTCTGGATATTCACATCGCGCAGTTCCGAAACAAATTCGGAAAGGATGCTGTTTTGTTTGTTGAATAAATGAAGATGCATAACCTGAACAAAAATAACACAATTAATTTGAACATGAATTGCGTTAATTGCAAACCTTAATTATCACCTATCTGAATCCTTTTTAATGAAGCTAACTTTTTGCGGAGCGGCAAAGCAGGTTACGGGCAGCATGCATTTGCTGACGCTGGATAGCGGCTATAAAATTCTACTCGATTGCGGTTTGAATTACGAACAAAAACGTGAACTGAATGAAGAGGCATTCGAATTCCTGTTCAATCCTGCCGATATTGATGCGGTGCTGCTCACACACGCGCATATCGATCATTCAGGGAATCTTCCGTACTTGGTGCGACAAGGGTTTCGTGGGAATATTTTTTGTACACCGGCCACTGCCGAACTCGCGAAATTTTTATTGTTCGACAGCGCTTCTATTCAATGGTCGGAATACAAACAACGGATGGCACGTGCCGGGAAAACCAAAAGAAACCGCATCGCCAAACCCATTTATATGGACCGGCAGGTGGAAGAAACAATGGATAAAGTGATCACACTCCCGTTTGATAAAAAATTTGAACTGAATGAAAAGGTTTCCTTTGAATTCGTGGAAGCAGGCCACCTGCTTGGCGCGGCAGGTGTTGTGGTGTCGGTAAAAAAAGGAAAAGAAATTCAGCGGATCGGCTTCACCGGTGACCTTGGAAGAAAAAACGCAGAACTTATCCGCGTTCCGTTGCCGATGAAAAATTTAAATTACCTGATCACCGAAACCACCTATGGCGGACGCAAACATACTGCAGTGGAAGATCCGGAAAAAGAATTACTGAAATACATCGAAGAAACCTGCATCGCTCACCGCGGGAGACTGATCATTCCTGCTTTCAGCGTAGGAAGAACCCAGGCGATCGTTCATGTGTTGAACCGGTTGCAAAAAAAAGGATTGCTGCCCGATATCAAAGTTTTCGTGGACAGCCCGCTCGCGATACGCACTACGCATGTGTACCGTCATCACCCGGAACTGCTTAATGAAAATGCCGTGGCATTTATGAAGGAACACGGAAATTTATTTGATTTCGATAATCTTTTCTGGATCGATGAAATGAACGACCACGATGAATTGCTCGAATATACTGATGCCTGTGTCATCGTTTCGGCTGCAGGAATGGTGGAGGGCGGAAGGATACAGGAACACGTGGTGAACAACATTCAGAATCCGTTCAGCGCTATTCTAATAGCCGGATATTGTGCCCAGGGAACGCTTGGACACCGGTTGCTTCAGGGACAAAAAACCATCGGGATCAAAGGAAAGAATTACCCGGTTTACTCAAAGATCGCTTCTACCGATGTGTTCAGTTCACATCCCGACATGGATGAGATCTTCAGTTATATCACTTCGTGTGATAACCCGGATTTAAAAAAAGTTTTTTTAGTTCATGGCGAAGAATCCGGATTGGTAGCGATGAAGAAAATGCTCGGGGAATCAGGGTTTGCAAAGGAAATTGAAATTCCCGAAATGGGTGATGAATTCCGGATCTGATCAGAACCGGAATCCCAAATACAAACGTAAATATTTTGAAGGGGTGAAATCAAATTTGGAAGATTCCCCGCTCGATTTGGTCTGGTCGGTAGTGAACAGGGTTTCCGTTCCTCCAATTGGAGTGAAATAAGTCTGCATGGTTTTATCGCTTGAATTTTGTGTGGTCAGGTAGGTAAAGCTTTCTTCGAGCGATACCGTAAAACGTTTGCTGATATGGTAGGTTAATCCGATCAAGGGTGCGAAGCCGTAAGATTCTGTCGTTGACTTCGAATCGGTGGTGGTTCTTAATTTTCCAAAAGCTGCGGGCGAGATCGATTCGAGGTAAGAAGAAGTTTGATGGTAATTAAACAACCCGTCCATTCCGAAATAAAACGACCATTTTTCCAGGGTATAATTTCGCTGAACTCCCAGCCTGAATTCTGCAACGGAGTTCGAAGAACTTTCATTGGTGGTTGTATTTGAATACATATTCGCCGGGGTGTTGATCTGCTCATCCGTGGTATTTGAGTTTGTTTGATTCGAATAATTTGCCAGGCCGCGGATCCGGAAATTACCTGCGCCATAGCGGTACAACAACGTATAACCGTTTGTGGAACCGAACAACGGAGCCGCATCGATGGAAAATTCGTGTTTGAAATTTTCCTGCGCCTGTAAAGAGAAGAATTGAAAAAATAAGAAAGAAAGAATAACCGCGTACTTCATAAAAAGAAAAACAGTTTTAAAACTACTGAATGTTGATTTTTACCACCACGCTGCTGCCGTCATTCAAAAAAGTTTTCACAAAATAAATTCCCTGGCTCAGAGCTGAACAATCTGCTTTTAGCGATGTTGGAGAATTGAATTTATAATTCACGTTACAATTTTTCCCGGTGATATCAGTCACTTCAATTTTTTGAATGACGGAATTATCGACCGAAGAGATTTCAAAAGATCCTTGAGCCGGGTTGGGATAGATTTTTATCTCGCCCTGATGTGAATCAGCATTCAGTTTATCCAGACCAAAATAAGTCACACTAAAATATTTAGTAATGCTGTTGGTGCCAATAGAATCAGTCACTTTCAGGGTTACGGCATAATTGGTTGCCGAATCAAAAGTGATGATCGGATTTTTTGAAGTGGAACCGGTACCTCCAACATACGAAACTTTGTTGGGTACGAATGTCCATTTCCACGCTGTAATATTCGGTGTTCCTGTGCTCGAATCGTAAAAATAAACGGGAGTGATCGGGTTAACCGGTCCGGCAATGCTCGAAGAGAATTTGGCAGTAGGGCCTTGAGCAACAAAAATGAAATTCGCGCGGGTGGTGTCGGATATTCCCGAAGTATAAACTGCATGAAGACTTACACTGTACGTACCAGGGGCAGTAAAATATATTTTAGCAACATTCGAAGTTAAGTTCGAATTTGATTCCACTTGATAAGTGCTTGGAGTGATCGTCCAT
>JBIOHI010000076.1:0-8804 GCA_044448845.1 Bacteroidia bacterium | reverse complement strand
TTCAAACCTGAAGATAATTATTCTATCCCCGGCTTTCTGTTCGACCTTTTACCAACCGAAGCTTCAGCGCAGGTTGGCTGCTTCCTGGCGCTCATTAATTTCCTCAACCCTCAATCGCCCGGTTCATAAAATCCAATGCAGGTTTCATGGCTTTAAAAACCGTGGCGCAATATTTTTCAAAATCTTTTTCCAGCAATTTTTTTTCATCAAACTTGTGCCACATCAAAAATGCTTTGTGTTTTAAAAATTCAACAGCCGGGTTTTCCATTTCGTAACCTTTAGGTGGCCGGGATAATTTTTCTCCACTCAGTTCACCGAAATATTTCCTGAAATCTTTATTTAAGATTATTTTCTTGAACTCATCAAAATGATAATCAATTTCCTGCCTGATGGCTGCGAGGTGTTCTGGCAGGGGCGCGTAACTTCCCCCTGCAATAAAGCATTCGCCCGGTTGAATATGCAGGTAATACCCTGCAAACTGTGATGACTTTCCATCACGGTTAAAAGTCAGACCGAAATTTGTTTTGTAAGGAGTTTTGTCTTTTGAGAAACGAATATCGCGGTTGATACGGAACATGCATTGCTTCGCCTCGAGCCCCGCCAGTGTCTGGTCGAACGACTGAATCCGTTTGATCATCGAAGTAACAAGATCAAGAATTTCTTTCCTGAGTTCATCGTATTCGTTCCTGTTCTTGTCGAACCATTCCTTGTTGTTATTCTTTTTCAACTTAGTTAAAAACTGAAGTGCGCGTTTGAAGTCCATTTTTAATGATTTTTCCGGCAAGTTATAGATTTGATTATTTTTGCGCAAAAAATATAAAGTTTGTAGTTTGGGGTTTGAAGTTTGTCGTTAATGTAAAAGCCAACTTATCAACTCTGTAACCAATCACTTAGCAACCACAAAAATGCACGACAGGGAAAGACCAAGTTTTGAAGACAGCAATAACGTAACCGTTCAGCGGTGTTTTTTTGCCTACGAATTTGCAAGGGATTTTATTCGTGATAAAGATACTGCCGATATAGGTTGTGCCGATGGATACGGAACCACCTACCTTGCCGATTATACCCGGTCAACTGTTGGCGTGGATTACAGCGAAGCCACGATCCGCGAAGCGGAACGAAAACATGCCCACAAAAAAAACCTGAGTTTTAAAGCGGGACGGGTACCGCCCATTCCGCTGGAAGATAACAGCAAGGATGTAGTGACGGCATTCCAGTTCATCGAACATATTGAGAACCGGATCGGATTCATCGAAGATGTGTTTAGGGTGTTGAAACCGGGTGGAGTTTTTATCTGTACCACACCGAATGTAAAAATGAGTATTGCCAGGAATCCTTTCCACGTGCACGAGTACACGTTCGATGAAATGAAAAACGAAATTGCTTCAGTGTTTGGTGATTTTGAAATGCAGGGATTGCAGGGAAATGAAAAAGTAAATAAGTACTATGAAGAAAATTCAAGATGGGCAAAAAAGATCCTCATGTTCGATCCACTTGGAATTCATAAAATGATCCCTGCATCATGGCTTATCAGGCCTTATAATTTCCTCACCTCACTCATGAGAAATGACCTGAAGAAAAATAACCTCGACACGCTTCACATCACCTCTAAGGATTTCTTTCTCACCAAAGAACGGCTCGATTTTACGTGGGATATTTTTGTTGTGGCGAGGAAAAGTTGATGAGTTACTGGTTTTATGGTTGATGAGTTAATAGGTTAATTGTGTTGATTATGTTTTAAGGAGTGACCAAAACTTTAAACTATTTAACAAACTCTTTCAGCGGTTCCCAGTAAAATTCATTCCACCCATCTTCGATCGCTTTGGCATGTTTGGCAGGAATACCGGTGTGGTAAAATTCCATGCGCGTTCCCAACGCGATCTTTTTAAATAGAAAACTCACTTCCGAGAAATGATCTTCAGGCCATCCTTCTTCATTGGCTCTCCAGGTTTGCACGATCTTTTTTCCTTTTTGGAGAGCAATGTTTTTTCCGTGAGCATACCCGTCAAACACCTTGAACTCTTCTCCTTCCTTATCTTTTATCACGGCTGCACTCCCGGTAAAGGCGCTGTGTTTTTTTGAATTCATGATGCAGTTGTAAAGTTTAAGCGGTTCGCATTTGAAATCAACGGTCTGGTGAATGTCCTTGGTTTTCATGAGAGTGATTTTTAATCTTTAAACAAAAAAATTAATTACTCCACCACCGCAGCATTCTTAAAACGCTTGCGGTCGGTTTCGTTGAGCATGATCTTTCTTAAACGGATGGATGCGGGAGTTACTTCCACATATTCATCTCCCTGTATATATTCCAATGCTTCTTCGAGGGAGAAATTTATTTTTGGCGCGATACGAACCTTGTCATCCGTGCCTGAAGCACGCATGTTGGTGAGCTGTTTTGTTTTCACAGCATTCACCACCAGGTCATCCGGGCGAATGTGTTCTCCGATCACCATGCCTTCATAAATTTGATCTGTTGGTCCTACAAAAAATTTACCGCGGTCCTGTAATTTATCCAATGAATAAGCGGTCACGCTTCCTTTGTCACCACTGATGAGAACACCGGCCATGCGGTGTGAAATAGGGCCTTTCCATGGTTCGTATGCTTTAAAGCGGTGAGCCATGATCGCTTCACCGGCAGTAGAAGTGAGTACATTATTTCTCAATCCTATGATTCCTCTTGCTGGAATGGAAAATGCAAGATGTTGCAAATCGCCTTTAGGTTCCATCACCAGCATTTCACCTTTGCGCTGGCTCACGAGTTCGATCACTTTTCCGGCACTTTCTTCAGGTACATCAACGGTTAAATATTCTATCGGTTCACATTTCACCCCGTCAATTTCTTTCACAATCACTTTGGGTTGCCCTACCTGGAATTCATACCCTTCGCGTCTCATCGTTTCGATTAAAATGGAAAGATGGAGAATTCCACGTCCGTAAACCAAAATAGAATCCGGTGAACCGGTATCTTCAATTTTCATCGCCAGATTTTTCTCCGTTTCTTTTTCGAGTCTTTCGCGCAAATGACGGGAGGTCACAAATTTTCCTTCCTTTCCGAAGAATGGAGAGTTGTTGATCGTGAACAACATGCTCATGGTTGGTTCATCGATCGAGATGGGTTTCATTCCTTCCGGGTTTTCAAAATCAGCAACGGTATCCCCGATCTCAAAATTTTCGATCCCGAAAATGGCGGCAATATCCCCGGCTTTCACTTCGTCCACCTTTAATTTTCCAAGACCTTCAAACGTATAAAGTTCTTTGATCCGTGATTTCTGGATAGATCCGTCTCGCTTCACCAATGAAACAGGAGTTCCCACTTTTAAATTTCCGCGAAAAACGCGTCCGATAGCAATTCGGCCAGTGTACGAAGAATAATCAAGAGAAGTAATTTGCATTTGCAAGGAGCCATGTTCGATGATAGGTGCCGGGATCTGTTCAATAATGTCATCAAGCAAAGCGGTAACATCTTTGGTAGGATTTTTCCAATCAGGCCCCATCCATCCTTGTTTTGAACTTCCGAAAATCGTATGAAAATTTAATTGTTCTTCGTTTGCATCAAGGTTAAAAAACAATTCAAACACGGCATCATGGACTTCATCCGGGCGGCAATTCGGTTTATCTACTTTATTGATGACCACGATCGGTACCTTTCCGAGAGCAAGCGCCTTGTGCAACACAAAACGTGTCTGAGGCATTGGGCCTTCAAAAGCATCAACTAAAAGTAAAACACCATCTGCCATGTTCAACACACGCTCCACTTCACCGCCAAAATCAGCGTGACCGGGAGTATCAATGATATTAATTTTATAATCCTTATACCGGACGGAAACATTTTTCGCGAGAATAGTGATCCCGCGTTCGCGCTCCAGGTCATTGCTGTCGAGGATCAATTCACCCTGGTGCTGATTTTCGCGGAACAACTTGGTTTGGTGTAATATTTTATCCACCAGGGTGGTTTTCCCGTGATCAACGTGGGCGATGATGGCGATATTTCTTATTTTTTGCATTTTATGTGGTTAGAATCCTTATTACCAAAGCCTGTTGCACGCTTGGGTAGCCAGAAATGAGGCGCGAAGGTAGTAAATTTTGCGGTAAGAATCACAGGAAAAGATTTTTCAATTTACCGGCTTTCCAAATTAAAAATTTCGATTTCATTACAAAAAGCAAAAAAATTGTTTAATTGCTCAAAAATATTAACGCTATGTGGCGAAAACATACTACGAAAATACTTCTGGTGCTAATGGTGATTCTCACCGGATGCGAAATTGAATATTACGTTAAAAAGGGACCTGAATACGGTGTTAAATATCAACGCATCTGGCATGGAGGAGGCTGGATTTCAAAATCCGATGTGGACAAGGGATTGGCATTGATCAAACAATATCCTGAAGGCACTTCTTACCTGGCTGAATACAATCACACCATTTATAATTTCTCCTATCAAAGTGATAAGGTAAAAGCGGGAAACCCGGTTTCGGCAAGTGAAAATAATTATAAAAAATTTGTTGCCCTCGAAGACAATGCCAGCGTGGTTACCACCGAATTTTACAACGACATCGTGGATTTTATCGGATTCGAAGTGAAATTCGGCAATACCCCGATGAGCCAGTATTACAAACCTGTTTATGTAACAAAAAATTATTCCGAAAATGGAATTTTTTATTCCGATGCGAAGTTGGCGATCTACCGGACCGACTTAAACACACCCGGAGCGGTGATGCGTTTAAAAACCGAACTTGCTGTCAAGGATGTAAAATACCTCGGTGAATATTTTTTCCATGAAAGGTTTCCGCAAAAGGAGAACATCGTAAGCTTCGCCATTCCTTCCTGGCTTGAAGTGGAATTGATAGAGAAGAATTTTGACGGATATGACATCATCAAATCGGAATCAAAATTCACGCACCGCGATGAGGAGGAAAATTCGATGGATGGCCGGTCAGGCTATCAAAGTTCCACTGCAAGCTCTTCGGATTCGAAGAAGAATAAAAGCGAATCCAATATGCGGTACGTGACCTACACCATGAAAAATGTGAAGCCGATGAAAAATGAATTTCTTGAAGGATCTCCCAAAAACAATTACCCGCATGTCATTGTGCTGTGTAAAAATTACGATAAGACAAAAGCGGTGAGTTCGGGTAAATCATCCAAGAGCAAACCGGCTCCTTCAACAGAAAAGAGTTCATCACAAAAAAAACAAAAGGCAAAGGAAAATAATGCCCAGCCGGAAACCGAAAAAATTGCCTTGATTTCCAATGTGAACGATCTGTATCGCTGGAGTTATGATATTGCCAAACTCACCGATAACGAGGTGAAAACCGTGGAGGAAAAAGCAAAGGAGATTACGAAAGACAAAACCACAGACATCGACAAGATCGAAGCTGTTTTTTACTGGGTTCAGGATAATATCCGCTACGTTGCTTATGAAGACGGCATAGCTGCTTTCAAGCCCGATGCCTGCCAGAACGTGCTGAGCAACCGTTACGGAGATTGTAAAGGAATGGCGAACCTTCTTACCCAGATGCTGAAGTCGCTGGGTTATGATGCGCGCCTCACGTGGATCGGCACCAAAAGGGTTACTTATGATTTTACCATACCTACTCTTTCATCCACCAATCACATGATCTGCACCGTTATTCTCAACGGCAAAAAATATTTCCTGGACGGTACCGAAGATTATATTGGGATGGATGATTATGCGCACCGGATCCAGGGAAGGCCGGTCATGATAGAAGACAACACCAATTTTATAATTGATACCGTTCCGGATCTTCCCATTGAGAGAAACCTGCATGATCGCACGGCCGATTTCACCATTGATAATTTAGTACTTAAGTCGAAAGTGAAGGAAATTATCAAAGGAGAAAACAAGACCAACTTCATTCGTAAATACAATGCAGCGCCAATTGAAAATCGCAGGGACGTTCTCCTGAATCACCTGCATGATGCCGACAACAGTATTGAGGTGAGTGATATTTCCACTTCGGATCTGACCGACCGGAAAAAGAATATTGAATTGAATTACAAGCTCGAGATCAGAAATCATGTTATAAAAAATGCGAATAAATTATTCGTTAGCCCTGAATTTTCATACGAATTGAAAAATCATTTTGCCGATACAGCACGTGTCACCGACATTACTTACGGATTTAAATTGTTTTACACCTACCATTACAGTATCGCCATTCCGCAGGGATACAAGGTGAAATATCTTCCGAAAAATATTGACATCGATAACCCGGAATTTGCCACCAAGGTTACGTATTCGACCGAAGGAAACAAGATCAAATATTTGAAATCGGTGAAGGTGAAATTCGGAACAGTTTCCAAAAAGAATTTTAAAGCATGGAACGAGATGCTCGAAAAATTAAAAGCCTCTTATGCGGATTATATCATGCTCGAAAAATAAAAGCCACGAAAACATGAACACACAAAAAACCATTATTTCAGTCCTGTTTTCTTTATCACTGACAGGCGTTTTTTCCCAGGTTAGAACAAATCAATCGGTAAGCAATAAGGCACATACCGAGACAAGTCAATATGAAAAGAACAAAGATTTCGCTCTGCTGAAAAAATTGCAAAAAGAAGATGTAGAACCCATGTTTTCCAGCAACGTAGTTCCCACTGTATGGAAAAATGAATCCGTGATCATCCTTGCGCGAAAACTAAAGGTGGAAGCTTTTACCGAAAACGGGACGAGCAAAATGAACGTGTACCTCCACGCAAAATTAAAGCTCAATGACATGGCAGCTGTGGAGTCAAACTCGGAATACAATTTTGACGACGGTGACCTGGTAGAGTTAAAGGTCGTCAAGGCAAACGGCAAAGAAGAAAAAGTGAACCTGGACGATGCTGTTGAAGAAAAAATCGAGACCAACAATAAATTCCTGAATTTATTTTTAACGGTAAAAAAGAAAAAGGTCAGTATAAAAAATCTCGAAGTGGGTGATATCATTGATTTTTCCTCGGTTTCCAGCGGTTACCGTTTCCAGTATGCAGTCGACCAGTTTCTCAATTTCAGAAATCCGGTGGTAAGCAACAAGTGCATTTTTTCGCTCGAAAAAAACAAGTTTGCATTCGCTTTTAAAGCCATGAACGGTGCACCCGGATACGATCTCACCAACGAAAAGAACAAACAGGTTTATTCGGTTTCCGATACCATGCGTGAAAAGGAAAGAGACGAACTATTTACATACAGCCGGAGAGTCAACCCGTTCATCAAAGTAAATATCATTTATGTGAGAGATTCCCGGGTCACTGCGGAATACGCGTTTTTCATTGATGATAAAAAAGTGAAAACGGGAGTGGATGAAAAAGACCTGAAAAAATATGTGACAAAGGTCATGACAGATGCCTCAGGCAGTTACAGCGATTTTTATCTTGATTTTATTAAAGAATACGGGTATGAACTTTCGGATGAAGATTATGTTTCAAAATATTTTTACTACTGCCGTGACCAATATTATTCGGGAGATCTGGCCTTCAAGAGCAAGTTTGAAAGCCCGGGAGTTTACCTGATCAAAAAAATGGTGCGTCATCTGAATAAAAGGAACATTCCTTACGAGATCGTGCTGCTGGTGTCGAAGGAAACGGGAAGCTTTAACGATATTTTATTCAGTGATGAGATCAGTTGGGGAATTAAAATGAAGCCCTCCGGGAAAGAATTAACAGTGTTTGCCTTTTCTCCCTTTTCACACCTGAATGATTACGATGATGAGTTTGAAGGAACAGAAGCCTATTCATTCAGCCCGGCGAAGACCTCGGAAAAATTCAAGATGGAAAAATTCAAAATGCCGGTGTCGAAACCCGAAGAGAATAAATTTTTGATGAATGTGCATGCTTCATTCAATAGTACCAACGACACCCTTTCCTTAATACAGGATGTGGAAATTTCGGGCCAATATAAAGCGCATAACACCAACGATATCATCAATCATAGCGATTACTTTTTGACTTACATCCAAATGCTGGAGCAAAAAAAAGAGTACTCGGAAAAAGATCCGCTTTATTTTTTCATTCCAAGCCAGACTTACTTTGCACCAACAAAAGATTTCATTGATTCGGAAGAGAAACGCAAACGCGAACAATTCAAAACCGAACAGGAACAATACAGGAAAGATCGTTTCAAAAGGAAGAAAAAAGAAGATTACATTGTTTATTCATTTGATAAATTTGAATTGAAAAACGACAGCCGTGATTCAAAAGATCCGAAAATTAAATATCATGAAGAATTTAAGATCGGGGAGATCTTGCATAAAGTAGGAACTAATTATGTGCTCGATGCCGGGGAAATATTCGGGTCACTTTATGAGATCAACCTAACCAAAAACCGGGAGAAAAGAGATTACCCTATTTTTATCGATTATAACAAAAACTATGTGGTGAATCTTACTGTTGATCTTCCTCCCGGCACCAAAGCAGGCGACATTTCCATCCTCAATAAAACATACGATTCGGAAGTAGGCTATTTTAAAACCACGGCACGGGTGGAAGGAAATACCCTGGTCATGAACATGGAGAAAACTTACAAAGCATTCGTTCATGATGCCGGTAAGTGGAAAGATTTCCTGAAATTCACCGATACCGGAGCCGATTTTATAAATTCAAAAATTATTTTAACACCCTAACAATATGAAAAGAGTTATACTATTCCTGGTTTTATTTGGCGGTATTTCTGCCGGTCAGAAAACGTTCGCACAATATGGCGTGGATGCTTCATTTACCAAAGATTTTATTAATCCTTTTGATTTTATTCAGAACAGGGGTCAAGACGGCACTGCTCCCACAGGATTTAAAATAGGGTATTTTAC
>JBIOHI010000075.1:0-8916 GCA_044448845.1 Bacteroidia bacterium | reverse complement strand
TCCTTACCTGATGAGGGATACCGTGAATTTGCGCGCAAGTGCATCCATACAGGGACAATTGTTAAAAGACCAGTCCACCACGCACATTCAACCGCTTTCGCAGTTCCAGATCCTGAACAACGCGCGTCTGCTGGCCTCCACTGAATATACGTTCAACCAGCGCCTCGGTTACGTTTCGCTTAACCAGGCACTCAACAGCGATGATGTTTTGTTCGTTGCGTTTCAATATGAGAACACGGCAAACGGGAAATTGTACCAGGTTGGTGAATTCTCTTCTTCGATTCCGCAAAACCCTAATAAACCGAATGTATTGTTTTTGAAAATGCTCAAAGGGCCTTCTCAGCGACCTGATCTCCCGATCTGGAAACTGATGATGAAAAATATTTATTCACTCGGAGCATACAATGTTCAGTCAAAAGATTTTAAACTCAATATCATTTATGCTGATGATGTTTCGGGAGCAAAACAAAATTTTCTCCCGGTGCAATCGGAGCCGCAACTCACGGGAGTTCCACTTTTAGCCGCATTGAACCTGGATAACCTGAATGCAAACCAGGAAAAAGTTTCGGATGGTGTTTTTGATTTCATAGAAGGTGTAACTATTCAATCGCAGCAGGGACGAATTATTTTCCCGGTGCTCGAACCATTCGGAAGTACGCTGGCTGCAAAATTTAAAACCGATCCAACGAAAGCAAGGTATTATTGTTATTTTGAATTATACGATTCGACCAAATACGCTGCCTTGCAATTACCGCAGTATGATAAATTTTTTCTTCGCGGTACTTATTCGGGTGCTGCGAGCAATGTGATATCGGTTGGGCAAACAAACATTCCACGCGGTTCGGTAAAAGTAACAGCGAATGGTGCGCTGCTCACCGAGAACCAGGATTACATCGTGGATTACAACCTCGGAAGAGTAACCATAACCAACACCGGGTTGCTGAATTCGGGAGCAGCCATCACCGTTTCATCCGAAACGAATTCGATGTTCAGCGTTCAGCAAAAATCCTTACTTGGTTCGCGATTCGATTACAAATACAGCAACAACCTGATCTTTGGTGGAACCGCTTTGTATTTAACAGAGCGTCCGCTCACACAAAAAGTAAATATCGGGGATGAACCGATCTCCAATTTGATGCTGGGCGTGGATGGTTCGTACAAACGCGATTCGAGGCTGATCACTAAATTAGTGGATCAACTTCCTTTCATCAGTACCAAAGAACCATCGAATATTTCCATCTCGGGTGAAGCTGCCCGTTTGCTCCCCTTGGTGAACAGCGCACTTGCTCAAAACGGAACAGCTTACCTCGATGATTTTGAAGGCAGTGAAACTTTTTTTGATCTTCGTTTGGGAAACAATTGGGTTCTTGCCTCCACTCCTCAACGTCAAACTGATCTGTTTCCCGAAGGACAACTCACCGGTGATCTCGGTTATGGATTCAAGCGTGCAAACCTTGCCTGGTACAGCATATCCACTGCTTTCACAAACGATAATGATCCCAACCAGCCTACTCATATTCAACACGATCCGGACCAGTTATCAAGTCATTGCGTTCGCTCTGTCGATATACATGAAGTGTACCCGAACCGGCAGATACAAGCTGGTATGCCCACGTTGCTACCCACGCTTGACCTTGCATTTTACCCGACCGAACGCGGACCTTACAATTACACTACCGATCTTAAACCGGACGGTTCGTTGAGCAACCCCGCCAACAACCCAACCTGGGGCGGTATCATGCGAAAAATTGATCAGAATGATTTTGAAGCATCCAATATTGATTACATTGAACTATGGATGATGGATCCGTATTTATGCAACAATGCCGGCAACAGCGGGCAATTGTATATCAACCTTGGAAATATCTCGGAAGATGTTTTGCGTGACGGAAGGAAATCTGCCGAAAACGGTTTACCGATCGATCCTACCGTGCAAGCAACTGATACCACTGTTTGGGGACGGGTTCCAATCACTCCACCATTAAATTTTGCTTTTGACGCAGATCCCGCTAACAGGGCTAAACAGGATATAGGACTTGATGGATTGAGTTCAACGAATGGTTCAACGGACGAGCAAACGTTTTTCGACACATCTTACATAAGAAAAATAAAATCAAAATTCGGGGCCGGTTCAATCGCTTACCAAAATGCAATCGCTGATCCATCCAACGATGATTATCATTATTATTTAGGGAGTGATTATGATGGTGCCAGCACGAGCATTCTCAACCGTTACAGAAAATACAACCGCCACGAAGGAAATTCACAGGTACCTGTATCGGGACAAAACACCACTGCTGCTACAAATATCCCGGATGTGGAAGACATCAACCGTGATTTTACGTTGAATGAAATCGAAGAATATTATCAATACAAAATTGACATCAGCAGAAACAAACTTGCCGTGGGGCAAAATTATATTACCGACAGCGCCACCACTCCAGTAACATTGAAAAATGGAAACACGGCACTCGTCACCTGGTACCAGTTAAAAATTCCGATCCGTGAATTTCAAAAATCAGTTGGCGAGATCTACGATTTCAAATCCATCCGGTTCATGCGTGTTTTCATGCGCGGATTTTCAGACAACATGGTTCTGCGTTTTGGCGCGATGAACCTGGTGCGTGCCGACTGGAGAAAATACCTTGGTAATCTCGCGGCCGGACAGGAACTGAAACCTGCTGATCCGGAAGACGACACCAAGTTTGATGTTTCTACGGTGAGCATTGAAAAAGACGGTTTGCGTGTTCCGGTTCAATATTCTGTTCCTCCCGGCATCAACCGAACCATTGATTTCAGCACGCCTAATGCCATCCAGCAAAATGAGCAATCCCTTTCAGTGAAAGTTTGCAACCTGAAGGACGGAGATGCACGTGCCGTTTTCAAAAACACGAAAGTGGATCTTCGTCAATATGGAACACTGCGAATGTTTGTTCATGCTGAAGGCGATAATTTAAAAGACGGTGAAATGCATGCGTTCATCCGGTTGGGAACCGATATGACCAACAATTATTATGAGTATGATCTGCCTTTGAGTGTAACACAAGCGAATCACAACGATGCGAATTCGGTTTGGCCTGCAGGAAATGAACTTACCATCACGCTCGATGATCTCATCCAGGCAAAAATAGACCGGCTCAATGCCGGTTATGCGCTGAATGTTCCCTATACAAAAATGGCAGGAAATGCAAAAATAACGGTAGTGGGCTTACCCGATCTGAGTAATGTTCGAGTTGCGATGATCGGGGTGCGAAATCCGAAACGCACTCCGGGAATAACGGATGACGGCATGCCCAAATGCGGTGAATTCTGGTTTGATGAATTGCGTATGACCGATTTTAATAATTCCGGCGGATGGGCTGCCAATGCAAAAATTCAATCGAAGCTGGCCGACCTTGGAAATGTTCAATTGACAGGAAGTGTAATGTCGGCAGGCTGGGGAGGCATTGATAAAAAATTACTCGAACGGTCGATGAACGACCAGTATGTGTATGACCTGCAATCGAGTTTCGAATTGGGAAAATTCTTACCCAAAACAAGCGGCATCACCATTCCCATGTTTTTCTCTTACGGAAATACATTGATCCGCCCGTTGTACGATCCGTTAAATCCGGATACGAAACTGCAACGCGAACTAAATTCCATCATCGATCCTGTCAAGCGTGACCAGATCAGCAGAGCCGCAGATGACTTTACTGCCCGAAGGGGATTTAATTTCAGTAACGTTAAAAAGAACAGGATCGGAAATACACGGAAAGCACAGTTTTACGACATCGAAAATTTTTCGGCCACCTACACTTTTGCCGAGACCTTCAAGAGAAATCAAACGCTCGAATATTATTTGCTACAGAATTATACCGGGCAGATCAATTACACATTCACGTTCGGATCGAAACCGTTAGAACCATTCAAAAACCTGGTCACTTCGGATTATCTTGCGTTAATCCGGGATTTTAATATTTACTACCTTCCTCAATCTTGGGGATTCCGGTTTTCCGCCAACCGGAGATTTAGTGAAAGTTATTACCGGAACAACGATGCCACCTCCACCGAGTTGCCTCCGACCTATGATAAATTATTCACGATGACAAGGTATTACGAGTTTCGTTACGACCTCGCCAAGAGTTTAAAATTTGATTACAATGCAACGGTTCTTTCACGAATTGATGAACCCCAGGGTAAGATAGATGCTCAAACAAAGAGCGACAGCATCTGGAATAATTTCTGGAACGGAGGAAAAGTCACTCAATTCGATCAGATGGCAAAGATCAATTATACACTGCCCATTGCAAAAATTCCATTCTTGAATTTCATTGAGCAACCTACGTATAGCTACACTGCCAATTATCAATGGAAAGCGGCACCTCCTGCAGCAGACAGTCTTGGAAATAAAATTCAGAATTCCCGCGTTCAAACGGCAGGACTTACACTCAACTTCATGAAGCTGTACAATAAAATATCCTACCTGAACCAGGTAAACAATCCCGGGCAAAAATTACAAAAGCCTCCGAAGAAAGACCTTAAAAATAAATCGCTGATAAGTAAGAACAAGAAACCAGGTGATACGGAAGATAAAGTTGAAATGGTGGAACCAGCCAAGAAACCCCCGATGCTGGTGTACACTTTAAAATTCCTGATGATGCTTAAAAGTGTGAATGTGAATTTTACACAGAATGAGGGAACCGTGATGCCGGGTTTTGTTCCCAGTCCAAGATACCTTGGAGAAAATTATGACCGCAATGCCCCTGGATTCGCATTCATAGCCGGAATGCAGGATCCTAATTACCGGCAAAAAGCGGCAGACAACGGTTGGCTTTCCAATGATCCCCGCGTGATCGATTTTTACACACAGGATTTCAGGCGCACTATTACCGGAAGGGCGATGCTTGAACCAATTGCTGACCTGAGAATAGAATTGAATATTTCGCAAACACAAACACAAACGAGTTCAACTCTATTCAAATACGATACTGCAAGCCAAACTCACCGCGACATGACCCCTTATACCGAATCGGGCAATTATTCGATCACGTATAATGTGTGGCCCACTACTTTCTCAAAAGAAAATTCCAATGGCGTTTCAAATGTTTTTCAACAGTTCGAAGATAACCGGATCATCATAGCCAACCGGCTTGCCGAACAAAATAAAAATTCGCGTCCCGCTAAAGGAGTTGGTGATGACGGATTCCCGATCGGATACAGCCGCACTGCGCAGGATGTGCTGATCCCGGCATTTTTATCGGCTTACAGCGGAGGCAATCCGAATAATATCGACCTCACGCCATTTCCAAAAATTCCGATTCCAAACTGGAAAATCTCATATACCGGTTTGTCCAAGATCCCGATACTTAAAGATTACGTGAAGAACATCACGCTGAATAATCAATACACTTCCAACTACAATGTGAATTCGTATGTTACCACCTGGGATTCGAGTGGCACACGCGGTAATGTGGCACCCTTTGATTATCTTCCCCAGTACCAGATCAGCACGGTTTCGATCGTGGAAAGATGGATTCCTTTTTTTGGAATTGACATAACCTTCGTAAAAAATATCACTACCAAGATCGAATATAAACGGGACCGGACCATGACCTTAAGCCTCACTAACCAGCAAATGACCGAACAGCAGGGAAGTGAATTTGTGATCGGGGCAGGATACCGGACTTCCAAACTTGCGATCCCGGTGAACCTTGGAGGCAGGCGACTGGTGCTCAACAACGATATTAATTTCCGCTTCGATTTTTCGATACGCGATCAGATAACTTTAGTACGAAGGATCGATGTGCCTTCCAACGACCCTATGCTGGGACAAAATATCATGCGGATCGCACCTACCATCGAATACATGATCAACACTAAGCTTATGCTCAAAATATTTTACGAACGAAGATCCACCACACCTTACACTTCCACTTCGTTCCCCACCATCATTCAGAGCGGTGGATTTTCGCTGAGGTACACGATCCAATAAGTTTTTAAAAAATTATTTTGCGCGGGAAATAATTTTTCGCATCAACTGATCGGATAAAGGTTCTTTAGCCCAAACGGTTTGAATACCGCATCTTTCAGCTCCCTCCAGGTTTGTCTTATTATCATCAATAAAAATGCATTCCGCACCATCCCGGTTAATCTGCCCGAGGCAAAATTCAAATATTTCTTTATCGGGTTTTCGCATCCCGATTTCAAAAGAGTAAAAGATTTTTTTGAATAAATGATTCCAGTTTTCATTTACAAAATTCTTACGGAAATATTGATCAAACCATCTGATGTGAATGGAATTCGTATTGCTCAAAAGATAAATTTCAAAATCCTTACTTAATTCTTTGATGAGTTCGATCCTTGCAAATGGCAGATCACCAAGCATGGCATTCCATATCTTGTCGATCTCCAAATCAGAAATTTCTTTGTCCGAAATTGACTTTACAAATTCCCTAAACTGATTTTCTTTGATCCAACCTTTTTCAAAATGATCCAATGTTTGGTCGTTAATACTTAATGAATAGTAATCTATCCCGTATTCTTCGAATCCCCTGACTGTTGATTCCTGATGTAGGTCGAGGATGACACCGCCCAGATCAAGAATGATGGTTTGCACTCTTTTCATTTTCTGATTTTTCAATTCGGTTTCAAAAATATATGTTTGCAACTCAATTTCGGGCCCATAGCTCATTCGGTTAGAGCATCTGACTCATAATCAGCTAAGGGCATTCTATCAGCAATCATCGTAAGTCGCACCAAATCTATTGGTAGCGGCTTTTTTATTGCCCAAATTTATAATACAAAAACATTCCAAAAGGCAACTTTTTCGATTCAATGTTTCGCAAATGTTTCGCAAATTTTCACACATCTTAACCTAAAAACAAATGGCATCTATTCAAATCAAATTAGGAAGGTTGCAAAAAAGAACTGGTAAACAACCAGTATATTTTGAACTAATCCATAATAGAAGGCATACTCCAATTGGTACAGGAATTAATATACACACAACCCAATGGAATAAAATCAACAAAGGGAAATCCTGGATTGTCAACCACGAAAATTCAAACCGGTACAATTCAATGATACTGGAACAGCTAAACAAAATTAATAGAATTCTTGAAGACCATTTAAATAAGCCGATAAGCATTGAAAGCCTACGAACAAAGATTCTGGATTCAATTGGAACCGCAAAGCCATCTATGAACAATGGTCATCAGAGCAACTCAAATTACATTGGAAGTTTTACAGATGAACATTGCCAGACGCTTTTAACTCTGAACAGGGCAGGTCTTGCACGTTCATATAAAAATGCGGTTAACCAACTCGTAAATTATAAAGGAAGCGATTTCTTAATAGCCGAAATGGATTTTACGCTATTGAATTCATTCAAAGTTCACCTCCTTCAAAAAGGAATATCTAAAAATACGATTGGTGCATACTTCCGTGCTTACCGCAGATTATGGAATATCTCACCACTTCATAAAAACTTCAAAAAAGAAAATTACCCTTTTGAACGTGGTTTGATTCCGGGGAGACAAAGAACTAAAAAGAAATCCATTGGAATAGAACCTATCAAAGTTCTCGAAAATTACAGTGGCAAATTATCTGGAACCGAACAGCTCGCTGTAGACTGTTTACTTCTCCAGTTTTATTTCAGAGGAATGGATTTTATTGATGTGGTCTTAATCAAAGGCGGTCAAGTCACTGATGGCTATCTGGAAGGACAGAGATACAAAAATCGAGATAAAGATAATCCCTCTTTTTTCACCGTGAAGATAATTCCTAAAGCGCAAAAGATTATTGCAAAGTATGCTTCACCCAATAGGAAATATATTCTACCGGTGCTTGATGGGATTGATTTGGAATTTGATTTCAAGCAGGTATTGAAAACTCATCAGGGGAACAATGAAGAAGCATTTAAATATGCAGCGAAGCAGGATGCAAAATACAATGGCAAGCGCAGTGTTCTTTATAAATCGATCAATAAATTGTTCAAACGGATTGGACTCGATATAAAAGTTACCTCGAAAGCCATCAGGCATACTTGGATAACGATCGCTGATTCCAAAACAGAAAAGTTTCACCTTGTTCGATATGCAGCTGCTCACAATATTGGGACAGAAACAATGACTGAAACTTATTTGAAATACGACCAGGATGAAATTGACAGGTTGAACGAAATTGTGTGCTGCACCGAATAATGAACGAATCTTGGAACAGCCAAAAAATTTGATGATAATTCTCGATAAAAGATGCGGAAAGACATGGATTTGCTGAGACGAAAATTAGTTGAAAATATCGGCAAAAAACTATAAGGAAGTTCATTATACATTTTGATGATGGATTCCTCCTAATATTACAGAGTTAATTATACGAATTTCTGTTTATTACTCTCAAAAAGTACCCCAAAAACAGTTAAAATTTGGGGTACTTTAAACGACCAATAAATAGAGGCTTAAAAATGACATATTTGACCGTTTTTAAACGGTTTAAGACCACTTTTGTCGCACGAGTATGTCTTCCTATTTTGGCTGAAAATGATGGCCTAAAAATCAAATAAAACAGTTTCGTGTTTCATACCTTTTCAAGGTGATCTGGAGACAATATTTCGAACCCAACTTTTACCGGAATACCGAGGTTCTTTTTAAATTCGTCTCTCATTATCCCTTCAACATACTCCTGATACCCATCAGGGCAAACTACACTATCGTGAATCGTAAAAATCGGGAGAGTTGGCTGTTCTCGTGCTATCCTCCGGCAAACGTGGTTAAGAATAATCCTGGATTCAATTTTTTGTAGCAAGATAGGTAATACATTTTTTCCCTTGCTTTTTATCATGGAGTAAACTTCATAAACATGGGGGAAAAACTCATCAAATAAGCGCTTGTAGATGGCTTCCTGCGTCCCATAGAATCGATTATCAGTAAATAATAT
>JBIOHI010000074.1:0-8952 GCA_044448845.1 Bacteroidia bacterium | reverse complement strand
TTGGTTTTATTTTCTTTGATACCTACACTCATCTATTTTTATACCGTTTACCAACTTGGATCACCGGCAGGTAACATTGATATTGGCTTGACCTGGGGTTCATACATCGGTTTGTTTTTTCTTGCATCGTGTTTCGTGGCAGTTGGAATTTTTTCATCTTCGATCACCGATAATCAAATTGTTTCCTTCATCGTTTCGATGTTCCTGTGTTATTGTTTTTACAATATTTTCGATCTGCTGGCGAACTTTAATTTGCTCGGCACATTCGACAGTGTGATCGCATCACTCGGTATTCATGCGCATTACCGTTCCATAAGCCGTGGTGTAATTGATTCGAGAGACCTGATCTATTTTTTAAGTTTTATAACGGCATTTGTATGGGCAACGAAAACGGTTTTCAGTTCGAGGAAATGGTGAGCCCCATCCTAACCTTCCCCGAAGGGGAAGGCACAGTTCGGGAAAAAGAAAAATAATGAGTATAATAAATAAAATTGTTAGAATGGTTTCTCCCCTTCGGGGAGACGGAAGAGGGGCTAAGGTTTCTCCCCTTTGGGGAGATAAAAGAGGGGTGGCAATTACCGAACTTGTCTTGGTGATGGTGCTTCTTGTTTTTCTAAACCTGATCTTCTCCGGATTGTTTTTCCGGGTGGACATGACCAAGGAAAAACGCTATTCACTTTCGGAGGCAAGTAAAAAACTGGCGCGCAAGGTTGATAATTTGATGTTCGTGAAAGTTTACCTCGAAGGTGAATTTCCTGCAGGATTCAAACGATTGAGCCGTGCAACGAAAGAAATGCTGGATGAATTTTCGATTTATTCCAAGGGAAATATTCAATATGAATTCATCGATCCGTTCAAAGATGCAAACGGAAAAAAGACAAATTCGATCGTGGAGGAACTTGGTGCAAAAGGATTGCAACCAACGAGTGTCCAGGTAAAAAAAGATGACGAGCTTTCTCAGAAAATAATTATTCCGGGAGCTATATTTTATTATAAAGGACTGGAAATTTCCGCCAATTTTTTAAAGCAGCAATTTGGCGATGCGCCTGAAGCGGTGATCAACAGCTCTATCGAATTACTTGAATATGAAATAGCGAATGTGTTGCGAACCGCAACCGAAATACATGCAAAAAAAATTGCTTTTCTTGATGACCACGGTGAACTCGGGC
This sequence comes from Bacteroidia bacterium, assembly GCA_044448845.1. Taxonomy (GTDB): domain Bacteria; phylum Bacteroidota; class Bacteroidia; order UKL13-3; family UKL13-3; genus CAIUEQ01. Next base: position 7,783 of record JBIOHI010000074.1, on the reverse strand, counting down.
AGTGGGAAGTGGCGGATGCCGATGCTGAATTGAAAAAATATTATGATGTGTCAAGGATCCCTTTATCTATGGTGCCTCCTCAGGAACTGAGTAAATATGCCGGGCTTGTTATTGCGAAACCAACGTTGCCTTTCGGGGAGTTCGATAAATTCAAACTCGACCAGTACGTGATGAACGGGGGGAAAATTTTGTGGCTCATCGAAACGCAAATTGCCGAGATGGACAGCATTAGAAAGGATCAATCATTCATGACAGGAAGTTACGACACGAAATTGGACGACCTTCTTTTCCGCTATGGAGTCCGTGTAAATCCTAATCTTGTTCAGGATGCGCAGTGCAATGCCATTCCAATTTTGAGTTCGATGAAAAATGGAATGCCCCAGCAAAAATTATTACCCTGGATGTTTTTCCCGGTTGCTTCGCCAACCAGCAATCACCCTGTCGTGAAAAACCTGGATAATGTCTGGTTCCAGTTTGCAAGTTCGATAGACACTACTTCTACGAAAGAATTTAAGAAAACGGTTTTATTGCATTCGTCTCCATATTCGCGTGTGGTAGCTGCTCCCGTGAAAGTTGACCTGAACCTGGCACGGGTCAACCCCGAACCATCGATGTTCAACACCGGGGGGAATTATATTCTCGCATTGTTGCTCGAAGGAACTTTTCATTCGGTGTTTCAATACCGCCACGGTGCGATTTCAAACCCGGAGTTACCATTTAAAGATAAGGTGGAAAATAATAAAATGATCGTGGTGAGTGATGGTGATGTGATCCGGAATCAGCGAAAAAAATCGACCGGGGAAATTTTTCCACTCGGTTATGATCGTTACACGCAACAGCAATTTGGCAACAAACGCTTCATTTTAAACTGCATGGATTACCTGTGTGACGACTCAGGAATTATCGAAGTGCGAAGCAAGGAGATCACTTTACGTTTGTTGAACAAGGCAAAAGTGAAAGCCGAAAAACTGCACTGGCAACTCATCAACATGATCGTTCCCATCGTGCTGATCATCTTATTTGGATTCGGAAATAATTACTGGCGCAGAAGAAAGTATGCAATGTGAGTCTTAAGTAATCATTCCACAATGAATTTCATTACATGCGAACCACCCGTTGTGTTCAGGGAAACAAAGTAAACTCCTTTTGCAAATTTTGATGCATCAAAAATAAATTCGTGTTTGCCCAAAGTGGTGAACGAAGAATACAATACATCCGTATTTTGTCCGAAAATGCTGTACAATGTTATTTCTGAATTACCGCTTTCAGTCAGTGAGTAAATGATTTTTGTCTGACCGGTAGATGGAACCGGGTAAATGCTTTCGATGAACGAACCGGGATTATTTTTTGTAAGATCAATTTCATTGATGCCGGTTGTAAAAGAAGAATTCACAATAACATCGTTGGCATTCAGAACATATTTCTGACTCTTACTGCTGCCATAAGAAGAAACAAAAGCAACCAGGCTTAAATGATTGGGTTTGCAGGCAGTGTCAACCACCAAAGTCGCAGGTGCGCTGTATGTGGTACCAACAACCGGCACGGATGGAATAATTCCCTGCGCACCCCAGTTGCCGAGCAATGCCTTTCTCATTACATGACGGTGCGGATAACCGATGATGGATGTTCCGTCAAACTTTCCGGGATAATTGGTATTTGCCCAGGTTGCATCATAGCAATGCTGATCCCATCCCAGGAAAGCACCAAGGCCCGGGTAACCGATCACACTATCTTCCACTAAAAATAAATTGATGCGCCAGTCACCGGATGGAACGGAAGAAATAAATTTTGCAGTTACCGTTGCATTAATGGTGCGTGTTGCCGAATTATAAGTGCCCGAAATATCCACTCCCACTTTTGCCGGTTCGTTCATTAATCGCGTGGCGATCGAATCAACACCCGGTGAAGAAGAACTTCCCCAAGCAAGGTAAGTGGAAAGATAAGGAACACTGTCCACCCAGGGATAAAGTCCGCGGTCGATCATCACAGCCGGGGCAAACCAACCCCACGATGGATGCATGGCATTGAAGATGGCAGCGGTGGTGGAATTACTCATCGCATCGGTACCCGAACCCTCATGAATGGTAAGTAGAACGGATGATGCCGGATGTGCCTGCTGCCACTCGATCACATGTTTCGACATCATCGGGCAATTGCCGCAGGAAGCAGTAGTGAATTCTTCGAGCAATACTTTTCTCACCGGGGTTTGTGCCGATGCATAGAAGAAGCCTGTTATCGCAATAATTATAAAGCAAATGGAGAAAAGGAGTTTACGTTTTTTCATATTCTTATTTATAAAATGTAATAGTGAAATAAAATAAAAACGTAGCAAGCTAAATAATTTTACCTGAAAACAAAATGCTGCGTGTCATACTTTCTCTTCAAGTTGCAAAACAAAAATATTCTCATCATTGCTTCCCAAAACGAAATTTAATTAAATTGCCTCACTTTTATTTTTTCGGATGAAGAAATTATTTTACGTTTTTGTTTTTACGGTTTGCGCTTTCGGGCTCCATGCCCAGATGGAGAACAAGCCAGTTACAGCGCCACAGGACAGGGGAGAGTTCTCGGGAAGTTTTCAAACCAACAACCAGTTTTACGTTCGCGATGACAAGATCGGAGCCACCACTACGCAGTATCTTCACGAACTTTCTTCAACCGATGCCTGGCTCAACCTGAATTACAAGATCAGGGGTTTCAGTTTTATGCTGAGGTACGACCTGTTCAATAACTCCCCGTTGTTCAACCCGCAGGAAGCGTATTCGAACCAGGGGATCGGTTTCTGGCAGGTGAGCAAAGACCTCGATAAATTCAATTTCACGGTCGGGTATTTTTACGACCAGTTCGGAACCGGGATGGCGTTCCGTTCTTACGAAGACCGAAACCTCGGAATTGATTACGCGATCGAAGGAGCAAGGATCATTTACAATGCAACAGAAAATACACGAATCAAAGCATTCACCGGGGTTCAGAAATACCGTTTTGATATCCGCCAGGCGGTTATAAAAGGGGTTAATGCGGAGCACCGGATAGTGATTGATGATAATGTGAACACAGAATTTGGGGCCTCTCTTGTGAACCGGACGATAGATGCAGCTTCGATGAATTCGATAGCTGCCAATATCAACTCGTTTCCTCTTGATCAGCGGTTCGACCCGAAATGGAATGTTTTTGTCGGTAATATTTATAACACCATCCATTACAAAAAATTCATTCTCTATCTCGAATACGATTATAAAACCCCGGAAGCGATCATGAATTCAGATGCGACCCGTTTGCTGAATAAGGACGGAAATATTTATTACTCCAGTTTATCTTATTCCACACCGGGCATTGGCGTGAATGCACAATACAAACGCATTGAATCTTTTCCGTTCCGGACCTCACCGCTCGTCACTAATCCTCCACCGCTGAACGCATCCATCAATTATCTTCCATCGCTTACACGGCAAAATACTTATCGTTTGCTTGCACGGTACAACGCGGTGGTGCAGGAACTCGGTGAGAATGCAGCACAGGTGGAGATCACCATGAAATCGAAAGATAAAAAATGGCAGGTGAACATCAACACTTCGGCCGTTACCACTTTGGGTGCAGTGAGTTCCAAAGGCATCAACTGGAAAGATTCTTCGACCGGTTTGTTCCGCGAATTTTATATAGATGTGGCACGTAAATTTTCATCGAAATTCAAAACCCTGCTTGGTGTTCAGATCATCGGATATAACCAGGCAGTATTCGAACAAAAAAGCGTCCCATTTGTAAATGCGATCACTCCGTTCGGTGAATTCAATTATAAATTCGACAGGGTCCATTCGCTGAGATTGGAATGGCAATACATGTACAACCAGCAAGACCTTGGAAGTTTTGCTAATGCGCTTGTTGAATTCAACATGGCACCGCACTGGTCATTTTCAGGAGGTGATATGATCAATGTTGTTCACGGTTATATAAATGATCCGGCAGTGACAGGTGAAGCGTTTGAATACATTCATTATTTTACATTTTTTGTGGGTTATACCCACGAAGCTACCCGTTTAACGCTTGCGTATTTAAAACAGCCCCAGGGTGTGAATTGCACCGGTGGAGTTTGCCGTTGGGAACCGGCTTTCAGCGGAGCACGTTTGACATTAACAACAAATTTTTAAAAATATTTTTATGAAAAAAAACAGGAAATATTTTTCGATCTCAATTTTTGCCGTCATACTTTTTCTTGCAGCTTGCAAAGAAGAACCTCCGTATATCAATTATGAACCTTCGAAAGTTTCTTCCATCAAAACATACATATTGCCGACACCACCGGCTGCCGAAGCTAAACAGGTGTTGATCGAAGATGTATCGGGAGTGCAGTGCCCGAACTGTCCTACCGCTGCAACTATTGCCTACGGACTCGAAACTGCCAACCAGGGAAGAGTGAATACGGTCACGGTTTTTCCGGAAAGTGTAGGAAACCTGACGATTCCAATAAAAAATCAAAACAATGTAAGCAGCAAATATGATTTCCGGACAAAAGTTGGAACCGATATTGTTAGTTCAGTTGAAAACACGAGTACATTACCGATAGGGTATATTGACCGCAATAAATTTTCGGGTGACTGGATCGTATATAAAGAAGACTGGAATACCACGGTAACTTCTGAATTAGCTGTTACCACGCCCGTAAATATTGACATAACTCCCAGCTACAATTCATTGACAAATTCAATAAATGTTTTGGTGAAAGTAACTTACACCACTGCGCAAACAGACTCTAATTTTATTCATGTGATGCTGGTGCAGGATAGCGTGATCGATGCGCAGGAAAAAAATACAGCACCTGTTTATGATTCACTATACGTTCATAATAATTGCCTGATGGATATGATCACCTCGCACGGGGGCGATCTGCTCAATAGTGCCGATTCGTTTTCACTGGTAAAAGGAAGAGTGTTCGAGATCACATATAATTATGTGCTTGACCCGCGGAGTAATTCTGTTGCCGGACCAAAACCTCCCATGGTTCCATGGGATACCAAACATTTGAGAGTTCTCGCATTTGTTGCACGGGGTTCAGTGACCAAATATGTATTGCAATCAAAATCGGCTCCGGTTCAATGAAGATATTAGTTTCAATCGTTTGCCTGCTTTTTGTTTTTAATTGTAAACAGGATTCACCTTATAAGAATGAGATCGAAAAATTCCGCGCGGAACAAAATAAAAAATTTCTGGATCCTGCAACTTCACCTTTTAACGAAGAAGAACTGAAAACCTTCCATGGTTTCCTGTATTTTGAAATTGATGAAAAGTACAGGGTGAATGCGGTTTTTAAGCGAATACCCGATCTTCCCTTTTTTGATATGCCACATACCAATAATGCCACGCGTTCGTATCAGAAATTCGGTGATGTTGAATTCCGGTTAAAGGGAAAAAAATATTCACTACCGGTTTATTCCAATGAGAATTTCAAAAAAGATCACGAGTTGTTTTTTCCCTTTCATGATCTCACCAACGGAAAAGAAACGTATGGAGGCGGACGTTTTCTCGATCTGAAGTATTCGGATACTTCCAGTGTGGTGGAAGTGGATTTTAATTTATGTTATCATCCGTATTGCGCGCGCAGCCACCGTTTCCATTGCCCGATCGTTCCAAAAGAAAATAATATTGATATGGAAGTGAAGGCGGGAGAGAAGCTATAAATTTGAATGTTGAATATCGAACAAGGAATACTGAATTAAGAAGTTATAATAATTTTATTTCGACCTTCTTTATTCATGTTCGATATTCATTATTCAATCAAATTCCGCGACCTCGTTTTCTTTTCACAAAAAAATACACCGGCACCCCTGCAAGCACGATTCCCAATCCGGGATACGTGTAATCCGGTTTGAAAATTAACAGGCTGATGCAAATAATTAATGCCATCAGGATGTAAAGGACAGGTAAGAACGGATACCCGAAAACTTTATACGGACGATTTGCGTGCGGTTGTTTTTTCCTGAGAATAAAAACTCCGGCAACGGTTAAAATATAAAACAATAAAACGGCAAACACCACGTAATCCAGCAAATTGCTGTACGAACCGGAAAGCGTGAGAATGCTTGTCCATACTGCCTGGATGACAAGTGCAAATTGCGGGGAATGATCTTTATTTAGTTTTTTTGCTTTTGAAAAAAACAGTCCGTCATTCGCCATGGCGTAATAAACTCTCGCTCCCGAAAGTGTGAGTCCGTTGATACAACCGAAGGTGGATATCATGATCAATAGAGCCATCAAATACATTCCGGCATTTCCAAAAACGGTTTGCAGCATCAGCGTTCCAACACGGTCGGATTCGGCATGCTGAATCGCATCTAACGGCAATACTTTTAAATAAACCCAGTTGATGAAAAAATAAATGGTCAAAACAATTCCGGTTCCGGTGATGAGCGATAAAGGAATATTTTTCTCCGACTTTTCAATTTCGCTCCCGGTGAAGGTGATGTTGTTCCAGGCATCGGCAGAAAAAATGGAACCAACCAAGGCTACTGAAAAAATACCGAGATAATTAAAATTGAAGATGCCGGGTGAGACAGAAAAATCAGGCATTTGCGCGTGTTGTGTAAAAGCGAAGTAGATCCCGGCAAGGATCATAAAAACAATGGCACCAATTTTTGTGAACGTAAAAATGTTTTGAATGAACGCCCCGGTTTTTACATTCCGGAAATTCGAAAACGTAAGCAACCAAACAACAACGATCGCGAGAATTTGTTGTGTTTGAATTTTTATAAAACCAAATTCCATCAGGATATTTTTTTCTGAAATGAATGGAAAAAACACACCGGAAAATTTTGCGAATGCAACTGCAACCGCAGCAATCGTTCCTGTTTGGATGACGGTGAACAAGGTCCACCCGTAAAGAAATCCAAACAGCGGGTTATACGCCTCACGCAAATAAACGTATTGTCCTCCGGCTTTCGGCATCATGGCGGAAAGTTCACCGTAACTGAGCGCGGCAAAAATCGTGAGCACAGCCGTAACGACCCAGGCAACAAGCAACATAAGCGGTGAACCAAGCTCGCGGCTCATCACGGCAGGAACAATAAAAATTCCCGAACCGATCATACTTCCCATGATGAGCATGGTGCAGTCGAGGAAGGAGAGTTTTTTAGTCATTTTTAGTTGACAGGTTGATTGGTTATCGGTTGATAGAGTTGCTTTACCTTATCAACGTATCAACCTATCAACTTTTTATTACGGGCAAGATAAGAGAATGAATTAAAATTGTATTCACAGAATTATATTTAAAAAAAAACTCATGGCCCATTTTTTTCTAAAACTAAATCCTCCCCGTTCAACATTTATGCAAGACATGAATGAGGAAGAAAAAGCGATCATGCAGCAACATGAAGCATATTGGAAAGAATTGCTTGATAAAGGGATTGTTATCGTTTACGGCCCGGTGATGGATCCGCGCGGTGGATACGGCATTGGAGTGATTGAAGCGGAAAATGAGGAACAGGTAAAACAACTGACAGCAAATGATCCTGCAAACAAAATAAACCGTTACAAAATTTTTCCGATGCGGGCGATCACTCCAAAGAAATAATTCAGTCACTTCGAGTAGCTTTAGGAAGCCAGTGTGGTGAGCGTATCGAGAAGTGACGTGAATCTATTTAAGCGTTTCCCCGCTCGAAATGGTTTATCCGATTAATAACTTTTCAACCGTTTTAAACATGGCGAAGTCAGAACAAAAAAGAATGATGTATATCTTTTTTATTCTGATAAAAAGGTCTTTCATTTGCTCCCTTAATTTTCTTCAACCAACCTT
>JBIOHI010000073.1:0-9296 GCA_044448845.1 Bacteroidia bacterium | reverse complement strand
GTTTAAGAGATTGCAAATTTAAACCAAGTCCAATTGTAACAGTATTGATTTTCCCAATACTATATTCACCACTAATTGTAAATGTATATATCTTTATCCTCGCACCTGCATTAATACGGGCTGTTGAGACTTCGCTTTCCAAACTTACCGGATTGGTTACCCTTTCAATTTTTGCCACCTGGGGGTGAACAGCACTGTATTGATCATTTACAACAGGTATCGGATAATCACCTTCAAACTGAAATTTAACAAAAGAATAAGAATAATTCACCCCTAAATAGGGAGTAAATGTTATATTCGGTTTAAAGGGTCTGAATTCTTTGGAGGCAATGATCCCAGCTGTCCAGGTGTTCCCGTTAAAAGTTATACTTTGATTGTCATAAGCAAATGATGGATTTGGATTATAGGCCAGCGGATCAACCGCCAATAATGTTTTTCTGTATTCTGCAAAGAAGTTTGTAAAGCCAAAGAAAACAGAACAATCAAAAGGTCTTTTGGCATCACGCATTAAATTTTTGAACCTTGGAATCCATTGCATAATATCATGTTTTATGGCCATCCCAAACAAACCGAGAGAATAATTCTGCGCAATTGTGGTCTTGGGGAAATAGCGTAAGGTTACTTCAGTATTTTTTAATAAACCAACGCTCATTTGAAGCATAGGCAGTGACGGGCTGTAAGAATAGCCAGAACCGGTGGGCAAGGTAAATGAAGTTAAAGCAGTATCCATCCCACCGATATTCGACCTTACATAAACTCTGGCTGCGTTAGGTTCATTTGCCCCGTAAATGGTTGGTCTGTTCTGATTGGTGCCCTCCTGTATTACCATATAAGTTTTTGCATCAGTACTTCTCATGGCAATGCTGTTAAAATCAAATGTTTGATCTTTAGTAGGAACAATACCCAAACCTGCATTAAGCCGCAGGTCAAGGCCAAATAATTCTAATGGTTTTGCGGTATTATTCCACCCATCATTAATTCCCTGTCCAATACCATCCAGAGTGGAAGAAAGATACGCATTGATTAATTTGTTCGCATTGCCTTCTCCTGCTTTCAATAAGTTCCCGGCATTCTGTGCAGTAACTTGCACTGCTTGCGATAAAACTGTTATGCTGGTGACAACAGCAATTTTTAGTATTCGAGTTTTCATTATCATTTAATATTATTAGATATAATATTTATATTAATAGATGTATAAACGAAGTTAGTGGTTGTTATTGAAAATAAAATGCTGTTTTTGGGAATGGGTGCTATTTATGAAGTTTAGAAATACAATATGCTGCTTTTCAGTATTCTATTTATTGGGGATTTGCCTAAATTCAGTTTGCAATGGAAAAACAAACAATGAAATTGCAGACATTTTAAAGATCAATCCTAAAAATTTGGAGTATAAGCAGAAAACAATCTGTGATTATTACTACCTCAATAACAGTAAACTTGCATTGATGGAATTTGCCATGTCGTATGATATATTGTAAATTTTAAAAATATCCATTAATATTTATTGAATACCCTTTCACTGAACCAACCCGAACGCCCCGGTATGAGGAATAAAGGCCACTTTCTGTTTAGGCCAGCCTGGCCCAATTGGCTAAAATCAACTTTTAAGGCAGCTTAGGGCGGCTCGATTGCCGCCACCTGATTGGCAGAGTTTCTGTCAGAGTTTTTCCAGTACTATACAATCTAATAATATTTGAAATTTAGATTGGAGTTTTACTTATTCCACTGCAACTTTCACATTAAATGTTACCGTTTCAGTAACAATTTTTAACAAGTACATCCCGCTTGAAAGAAAAGAATCGATCTCAAAAATATTTTCCGATGTTGAATATTCATTCAGAAATTTTCCGTGCATGTCGTACAGTTCAATTTGCTTTTGTCCGGGCAGTGAAATAAAATCCAGTGTGAAGTTTCCGTTGTTGGGGTTAGGAATCACCAGAATTTGCGTGTTGCCAAACAATGTTACGTTCAGCGGATCGGAAACAGCGATGCAACCGTTCGTGCTGTCAACTTTTACAATATACATCCCGTTCTGGTGAATGAAAATCGTTTGTGAGTTCGAGTTGGCAATTGCATTATTATTTAAAAACCAGTGAAAATCGTTTGCTGAAAATGTAGATTGTATTTGCGTTTTTGTTAAAGAAAGAATTTGTGGTTTAACCGGGTTGGGTTTAACCATAATCGAATGTGTTGCGCTGTCGGTGCAATTATTTACAGCCACAATTTTTAGCTGTACTTTGTAATTTCCGGATGTGATATAGGATTTGCTAAAATTTGAAACTGTATTTGTGGTTGCATCCCCCAGATCCCAATATATACTGTATGTTCCAGCAGGGACAGTGGATTTGTCGTTAAACAAAAAAACATTTCCGTTCAAACACTCAACCGAATCATCAACCGAAAAACCTGCAGTAATTTTTGGATAAACGGAAATTGTTTTAAGAACGGAATCAACGCACCCATTATTGGTGAGCGTAGTCAATTTTACCCGGTAAGTTCCATTAGCGGTATAAATTTTATTTTCAAGGATCGCGTTGGAAGTATTCCCATCACCAAAATCCCACAAGCGCGAAAAGGAACCGGAAGAAATGGTGGAAGTATCCGTGAACAAAAAATTATTTTTTGAAAAGCATTGGTTCAAACTGTTCACCGAAAATCCAATTTTCGTTTGAGGATAAACGGTAACTGTTTTTGAGGCCGAATCACTGCAATTGTTGTTGGAAGTTACCAATAATTTTAAGGTGTAAGTTCCTTCTTTCGCATAAATTTTGTGGGACACTGAGCTTGTCGAAGTGTCCCCATCTCCAAAGTTCCACAAACGAGAAAAAGTTCCTGAAGAAATGATGGAAGTATCATTCAACACAAAATTATTTCCGCTCAAACATTGAGCATCCCGCCCTAGTGGGATTTGAGTGTAACCTGCAACTGGTTGCGGATAAACCGTAAAAGTTTTAATTACTGAATCCGTGCAAATGTGATCGGATGTTTCGAAAAGTTTGATAACATAGGTTCCGGCGCTTGCAAAAACCTTGTTAAAATTATTGTTCACAGAATTAGTGCCATCACCAAAATCCCACAATCTTGAAATGGTTCCCGAAGAAATATTCGAGGTGTCACTTAAAATAAAATGATTGCCCGAAAAACATTCATTAAAATTATTTTGCGTGTAACCGGCATTTGGTTTCGGATAAGGAAGAACAGTGATGGATTGTTGAGTGGAATCAACGCAACCTTTATTGGTGGTGGTGTTAAGTTTTACTAAATACGAACCTGCAGGGTAAGTTTTACCGGATACTGAGCTTGTCGAAGTATCTCCGTTTCCAAATCTCCACAATTTGGTAAACGAACCATTGGAAACGTTTGAAGTATCTGTAAACAGAAAAATATTTTGCAAACACTGTACATTATGATTCACAGTAAAACCGATATTGGTTTGCGGGTAAACCGTGAAAGTTTTTGTCACAGAATCTTTGCAGTTGTGATCGGAAGTGACAAGCAGTTTTATTGGATAAATTCCCGCAGTTGTAAAACTTTTACCGGATGCTGAGCTTGTCGAAGTATCACCATCTCCAAAGTTCCAAACTCGTGAAATTGTTCCGGATAAAATGGTGGTAGTATCGTTTAGCAAAAAAGTATTTCCGGATAAACATTGCATGAAATTGTTTTGTGTATAGCCGGCGAAAGGAACAACGAAAGGGGTGGCAACAGAAATGTTTTGTTGAGCGGTATCCATGCAGCCGTTGTCGGTAACTGTGAAAAGTTTGAATGAATAATTTCCTGCAGTGTTAAGAATAGTGTCAATGGTTGAAGCCGCGTTTGATGTGGCATTCCCGATAAACCATTTTCTTGTAAATATGCCATTCAAAATTGTTGAGGTATCTTTAAATAAAAAATTATTTGTACCACACTTATTGTAATTATTTGCTGTGAAACCGATGTTGGTTTGAGGATAAACATTTATGGTTTTGGTAACCGAATCCCAACAGGATGAACCTAAAGTTATCGTTGTTAATTTAATAGTAAATATTCCGGGACCTGCAAATTTTTTTGTGAATACAGAATTTGTAGAGGTATCTCCGTTACTGAATCTCCAGCCTTTGCTTACAATGGTTGAAGGCGGGTAAACGTTTGTTGTATCCGTAAATGTAAAGCTGTTGCCCCTGTAACATTCGGAAAGATTATTTTGTGTAAACCCGGCATGCGGACTCGGGAAAATTTGCAAATAAACCCATGTAGTATCCCTGCATCCATTTGAACTGTCAAAAGTTGCAACGATATAACTGCCCGTATTATTAACCGATGAATTAGTAATTACCGGATGTGCATCATAACTGTTAAATCCATTTGGACCTGTCCATTTATAAAATTTGCCGTTAACCGGAAATGAAGCAGTATCGGTATAAAAAATCACCGGTACATTTTTTCCTGAACAATTTTTATTCGATGGGGATGTATTTATAACCGGGCTTATGTGCGGACAAGGCACATCGTTAAACTTAGCGATGAAGGCATCACGTGAACCTCCTCCATAAACAGGCTGAAATCCATTTGAGGTAGTCATGTTTGAATCAGAGGAGCAATTTCCGGTTACATACACTGAAGTTCCACCACTATCGCTTCCAACTGCAACGCCATAGGCTCCGTCATCTCCGCTACCTCCGTAATAAGTTCCCCAGCCATAAGAACCGGAAGAATTGAATTTAACAATGAATGCATCATACTGGCCACCTGCATAAATGGGTTGATAAGAGCCAATATTTGTAATTTTCACTGTGAAATCAAACGCATCTCCGGTTATATAAATATTTTGACTGGCATTATCAATTGCGATGGAATGGGCCCTGGTTTCTCCGAAATAAGTTCCCCAAATTATATTTCCCGAAGAATTCAATTTAATAATGAATGACCCTGCGCTTCCACTATCCAACGAGATTTGATACGCCCCTGAAGTTGCTATGTTAGATGTCGATTCTGTCCAGCCGGTGATAAAAGCATTTCCTGTTTTATCCGTAACAATTGAGTTGGATTCTGTCCAGAGGTATGTTCCAACATATCTATCCCAGATATGATTACCGGCATTATTAAATTTAGCAACAAATCCTAAAGTAACAATTCCGGAGCTTCCATCTCTATATCCGGTAAGCAATACATTCCCTGAGGTATCAGTTGCCAGGCTGCTTCCAAAATCATAATATGATCCACCCCAATAGGAAGCCCATTGCCTAGCTCCGGAGGAATTGAATTTGGCAATAAATGCATCATTCCTTCCGGCAATAGTTGTTTGAAATGCCCCGGAAGTGGCAATGCCGGAAACCGAATTGGTCCATCCTGAAATAAAAACATTTGAACTTGCATCAAGCGCAATTCCTGTTGCCCACTCATCGCTATCACCACCGAAATAGGTGGCCCACAAACGACTTCCATTCGAATTAAACTTTGCAATAAACGCATCATTAATTCCGGCATTGAAGGTTTGATATGCTCCAGATGTCGCCAAACCTGAAGACAATGTCAGTCCGCTTATGTAAATATTGGATGAATTGTCGCAAACAATCCCTGTTCCTTCATCTACCGAAGTGCCACCGTAATAAGTAGCCCAAATACGTGAACCATTCCTGCTTAATTTTAACACGAATGCATCATTACTTCCACCACCGTAAGTCGTTTGATACGCTCCTGATGTAGCAATAGTTGAAGTTGAGTTCGTATAACCAGTAACCAAAATATTACTTCCATCTAAAACAATTGAAGAACCATAATCATCACCAGAACTTCCGTAATAAGTTCCCCATAAAATGGTTGGATTCGGGTCAATAATAAGTGTTGAATTTTTGTTGTAACCCGGCAATAAAAAACCAAATTCATTTTCACCAAAAGAAATATAATTTACATTTATTTTTTGCGTGGTCTCGTTTAAAAAACTTTCAGGAATCGTTTCTTCCATGTTTCCATTGGCGGTTTGCAAAATAATTTTTTCATCTTTTAAAGTTGTGCGGAATGCACCTTTGTACTTCCAGCGTATTTGTGAGGCATCGGCTCCGGGGTGAATGATGAAATTGTATTTCACCCCTCCCCCAGCCCCTCTCCAAAGGAGAGGGGAGTTGGTTCGTGCGGTGGTAATTCCCTCCCCTTTGGGGAGGTTAGGAGGGGTGCTGAATTCCAAATCAATTTCCTCGTACAAATTTTTATAAGTTACTTTTTGAAAAGTTCTCACATTTAAAACACCTTCTTCAGGAGTTCCGGCAGTGTAATAATTGGTGTAATCTTCAGAAGGGTGTTCAGAAATTATTTGAGGATTTGCGTTTGCCCCGATAAATTCAATATCCACGCGGTGAAAAAAAATGCTGTCAGGGGGCTGCGAGGTTCTTTTATATGTATCATAACTAAAACCATTCTTTCGCAGTTGAATATTTAGTCCGTTCGAATTAAATAAATATCTAACCGAAGGATTCGGAAAATTATCCTTATCAATGATCTGCCCTTTGTTTTCAATGAATTCGGAATGATGGTTGGTTGGAATTTTTTTTGCATCAGGTTCACTTGCATTTACACGCAATGCAGTCGTTATGATTAAAAACCAAAATGAAGTTTGGAACTTCATGATTTGTGTTAGGAAAACGAAAGCAAGATAACTTTTATTTTCAAAGTCTCAATTTGAAGGTACTTTCTGCATTGTAATGACGTATTTGATTCAATAGTACATTTTATGCGGACGGTATCGGCCGCCTAGATGTTAGGTCACTTTTAACCAGCCATGCTCTTGTCGCCTGAGCTAAAATCAACTTTTACAATGACAACTGGTGGCAAGAAGGCAGCTACCCTACTAGTAGAGTTTTCGATTTTCAAAAAACCTCGAATCCCTGCAAACCATTGTATTTATTGGTTGCGGAGGCAGGACTTGAACCTGCGACCTTCGGGTTATGAGCCCGACGAGCTACCACTGCTCCACTCCGCGATATATCTTTATAAAAAGGATTGACTCCTTTGTTTTTGCTTTTGGGACTGCAAATATAGGCCAATTAAATTCTGTTGCAAATGAGAATTGAAACTGAAAAAACATTTCTTCGATTTCATCATGGAAAAGTCGGAAATTCTTTTTTAGCTTGCGCCCAAAAAAATAACATGAAGATTCATCACACCGTTACCGAACGATTTCTGAGATATGTGAAGATCGACACGCAATCAGATCCTGATTCACCCACATGCCCGTCCACCGAGAAACAAAAAAACCTCGGAAAATTACTCGTGAGTGAGCTTCTGGAGATCGGAATCAGCGATGCTCACATGGATGAGCATGGGTATGTTTATGCGACCATGCCTTCCAACAGCAATAAAAAAATTCCAACGATCTGCTGGTGTTCACACATGGATACTTCGCCCGATTGCTCCGGGAAAGATGTGAATCCCATAATACATAAAAGTTATAATGGACTGGATATTGAGCTTCCAAAAGATAAAACACAGGTAATAAAAGTTTCGGATCATCCCGATCTCAAGCATCAGCGAGGGCACGATGTGATCACTGCTGACGGAACCACCTTGCTCGGTGCTGACAATAAAGCAGGCCTTGCCGAGATCATGGATGCAGTGCATCATTTAAAGAACCACCCTGATATCAAACATGGTACTATTCGTATCTTGTTCACTCCCGATGAAGAAATCGGAAGAGGCGTGGATAAAGTCGATATGAAAAAACTGGGAGCTCATTTCGGATATACGGTTGACGGTGAAACGGTAGGCCATATAGAAGATGAAACGTTTTCTGCCGATGCAGTTACCATCACACTGAACGGTGTTAGCACGCATCCCGGTTTTGCAAAAGGGAAAATGGAAAGCGCCATAAAAATTGCAGCAGATATTCTCTGCAATCTTCCCAGAGAATCCCGATCACCTGAAACCACAGAAGGCCATGAAGGTTTCATTCATCCCACGAGCGTGAACGGGACCATTGAAAAAACGGTCATTAAATTCATCATTCGTTCTTTCTCCGAAGACGGGTTGACCCGTCTCGAGGCATTCCTGAAGAATATCGTTGAAGAATTGATGGTATCGTATAAAAAATCAACCTTTGTTTTTGAAATAACCGAGCAATACCGAAACATGAAAAATGTGCTCGATAAAAATCCCGAGGTTACCAAAAATGCCATAGAAGCCATCAAGCGGAGCGGTCTCAAGCCTCACCGTAGCAGTATCCGCGGTGGTACCGATGGTTCGAGACTTTCTTTTATGGGAATGCCTTGCCCGAATTTATTTGCAGGTGAACATGCCTTTCATAGCAAGCACGAATGGATCTCTGTGCAGGATATGCAGAAAGCAGTTGAAACGCTGGTCAACCTGGCGATCGTGTGGGAAGAAAAAACACCGGAAGCAGCAAAAAAATAGTGAATACGAAGGAATGGGTGATGCTTCAATTCAATTCACAAACGGTTAAGACCCTTTCACCCGATAAAAGTTCGCCCCAGCTCAATCAGGCGGTTTTGTTAGCAAACGACTGGCTGAACCGAAAAGAAAACTTTATTTTTCACACCTCCGGTTCAACCGGAATTCCAAAGAAAATTATTCTGACCCGTTCTCAGCTTGAAGCCAGCGCTTCCGCTACCATCAAAACTTTGCAATTAAATAAGAAAGAAAATGTTTTCGTTTGTCTCAACACGCATTTGATCGCAGGTGCGATGATGATCGTTCGCGGGCTTGTACTCGGTTGCGAAATTTTTATTGTTGATCCGACCTCGGATCCTTTAAAATTACTATCTGATAATCACGTGATGACTTTTTCTTCTTTTGTTCCGATGCAGCTTCATCATTTATTGGAAGGTGATTCAGTTAGTTTAAAAAAACTCAACCGGTTTAAAAATATTTTGGTAGGAGGAGCCTCCATCAACCGGAAACTGGAAGAGAAATTTTCGCAACTGGAATGCCGATGCTTCCATACTTATGGAATGACGGAAACAGTCAGCCACATTGCCCTGCGGGAGATCGGAAAAGAAAAATATTTTACATCAATGGAGGGAGTCGAACTGAAAAAGGATGAAAATAATTGTCTTCAGATAAGATCACCTTCCACAAAAAATGATTGGATAAAAACGAATGATGTAGTGGAACTGATCACCGAAAAACAATTTTCTGTTCTTGGCAGATCTGATGAAGTAATCAACACCGGTGGAATAAAAATTTTTCCCCAAAGGATCGAATCCGCTTTAGAAGTGATTTTTGAAGAAATGAATTTGAGAGTAACGGAATTTTTTGTTGCCTCCGAACCGGACGAAGTTCTTGGCGAAAGGCTAGTTGTAATACTG
>JBIOHI010000072.1:0-9454 GCA_044448845.1 Bacteroidia bacterium | reverse complement strand
ATTCTGATCTTATCAGAATAAACAGGTAAAACTACGGTATTACCATTGTAAATTATAAAATGTCCTTTGGACCTTTTATAATAACAATTGATAAAGTTAATATTGAGTTAATAAAAATTTAAAAATTATTATTTAACTCGCAAAACAAAATACCAATTATCAATAAAACCTAACTATAAACATTATGAAAAAAACACTACTAATTTTAAGCGCAGTATTTATCACCCTGCTGGTAAAAGCGCAAACGTATGCGCCTTATCCCGTGGTTCCTATCGACACGGTTCAATTTGTGAGCAACAGCAAACTCACGCGGGTTCCACCCTGTGATTCGTCGGATTATGTAAACCCGGTGAAGAAAAATTTAACTTACGGAGACACCGTTCGTGTTACAGGTATCGTGATGATGGATCCGCGGGCTTACGGATTATCGACTGCCCGCAAAGGAACATTCATTCAGCGTGACAGTGCAAACGGAAGCCCGTGGTCAGGTGTTTTAATTCTTGCTGACCCGGCAACCACAGTTATACCGGCATCATCCAATCCTGCCAACAATACCATTGGTGGATTTTTAGCTGAAACAAAATTTTATGACAACCTGAAATTAGGTTACAAGGTTCGCGTAACCGGTATCATCAGGCAATTCAATATTACCGGAACATCCACCGGTGAAACTCAAATTGACATGTTGCATGATTACAATGCCAATTATACCAACTCTGTTGAATTATTGAGCATCACGCCTAAAACCATTCCGCCTGTGGTGATGACCGTTGATTCTTTTATGACCGGAAATCCTGTTGCAGGCAATGTTGCGGTGAACAGATTAAATGGTGAAAGATATGCAGGCATGTATGTTGAATTAAGAAATGTTACAGTTTACACAAGAACCGCGAGTGGTGCAAACCGTTGGGTTTGGTCAGTGATTGACGATAAAGGAAATTCTATCCAGATCAGAGATTTCTCGGGTTATTTCAGAAATGATGCTTTGGAAGATACTTCGATGCACTTATCTCATACTTTTGCTCCCCCGACTATCGGAACCAGGTTAGCGTATATTCGCGGTGTTATTACCGAGGCAAGTTCGAATGGGGTAAGCGGCTATTGGATCGCACCATTAAGCCCTTCTGATGTTGGACAATGCACAATATGCCCACCTTCCATCGGTACTCCGCAAAGGAATCCTGTAATCGCATCATCCTCCGATTCTGTTTTGATTTCAGTTAGCATCACCAGCGACACCCTAATTAATTCTGGCAAAATTTATTTCGCTTCAGGTTACAAAACCAATGTCTATTCTTCTGTTCCAATGACAAAAAATGGAAGCATCTGGAGTGCAAAAATTCCTAATCTCCCGGCTGATACAGTGGTAAAATACATGATCAAAGGAACGGATGCAAGAGGAATTTCCAATGATACCGCACTTACTGTTTCTTATTATTTAGTTGTTAATGGAGGAATTACGACCATTGCCAAACTTCAATACAGTCCCTTCAGCGGCTTGGCTACTATTTGGAACAATGATTCCCTCCCAAACATCAATGTAACAGGAATAGTTACCGGAATTAATTTCATGTCGGGCTCAGGTGCAAGTGCACAAAGTTTATTAACCATGCAAAGCGGAACGGGACCAAACTCTGCCATTTTCATTCAGCGGGCAGCAACCAATGATGTTACCGCAAACTGGGCAATTGGCGATTCGGTAAATGTCACCTCTGCGAAGGTTTTGGAAACATTCAACGTAACTACTTTGAACAATATCTCGGCAACAAAAATTAGCAGTGGGAATACACTTCCTCCCTTCGCAAAAAATCTACCTATTGATTCTTTCGCATTAAACAAGGTTGCTTTTGCCCGTCCTTACGAGGGCGTATTGATACATTTTGATTCGGTGAAAATATTTAATCCGAATCCGGATGCACCAAGTAATTTTTATGAATTCTCATTTGCGAAAGATACCCTGGCAGCAATCGGTTTGCGCGTGGATGATATGAACGCCTCCATTCACAACGTGAGCAGTCAGGTTAAAAAAGGGGTTCTTCTCAATTACATCCAGGGACCCCTGTTTTTCAGTCATAATGATTTTAAATTAATTCCCCGCAGTTTGAGCGATATTGATCTTTCACATCTTGATACCATTGCTCCTGTAATCACTCTGAAAGGAAAAATGTTTGACACGATTTACCTGTTACAAAGTTATGTTGATTCAGGTGCAACTGCTTTTGATAACATTGACGGCAACATTACTTCAAAAATTAAACGTACCGGAACTGTTGATTCATCAAAAGTGGGTTCAAATATTCTCACTTATTCCGTATCCGATAATTGGGGTAATCCGGCAAACCCGGTAAACCGTTATGTTTATGTTAAACAATATGTAAGTGTAACCGAGCGCGAATTATCGAATGCAACTGTTCGGGTTTATCCATCGCCTGCACAAAACCAGATCACTGTTTCGGTGCGTGGAATTCAAAATATTCCGGTGAATATTTCGGTGCTCGACATGGTTGGCCGTGAACTGATGACCAGGCAAATGAGATCGGGCTCGTTCAAAGAAATACTGGACATCACCAACCTGAACAACGGAATTTATTTCTGTGTACTTACAAATGAAAAAGGAAGTCACACTATCAAATTTGTGGTGAGCGGAAAATAAAGGTCAGACGCATTCCCGCGCCAGACCTTTAACATAAAAAGCCAGCCCCGAGTTCTCGGGGCTGGCTTTTTATAGAGCAAATATGTACCGCATTTTTGCGCTGGTTTATTTCATAACTATCATTTTTATGAAACAAAGGTTAACAATTAATATCTTAAAATTTTCTTAATAATCCTGCTTTAAGAAAATTTTAAGAAACAAAATTCCCATATAAATTGTTTGCAGGTCTTTCAAAGCAAAGATAACCTTGTTCCAACCTTAATGTCAAAGCCGGTGATTTCTAAGTAAGCAAGCACTTTAGCTCAAATGATCATTAAAGTATAGGATGTAAAAAGTTTTTCACATCCCAACACCTGCCATGTTTTCATTTATCCGAAAATGGCGTTAACTTTGAATAAAATTTCAAAAGGTAAATTCAGGATAAAACCTAACCCGGAAAGATAAATACATTTAGAAATCAATTTTATGGAAGCGAAATTTTCACCAAGAGTTAAAGATGTGATCACACACAGCAGGGATGAGGCCATCCGTCTCGGGCACGACTATATTGGCACCGAACATTTGTTGCTTGGGCTTATCCGCGAGGGAGACGGCAAGGCCATCAAAACATTGAAAGCAATGGACATCGACATTATTCGTTTGAAAAAAACCATCGAAGATGCCATTCGCGGAACGGCAAGCCACCACGTGAACCTCATCAATATTCCATTGACCAAGCAGGCGGAAAAAGTTTTGAAGATCACTTACCTCGAAGCAAAAATTTTTAAAACGGATATCATCGGAACCGAACATTTGCTGCTTTCCATTCTCAGGGATGAAGACAACCTGGCTTCACAAATTTTATCACAGTCGGGAATCAGCTATGATATTTTCAAATCGGCCATCGAAAATAAAATCTCGGAAACCAAAAGCGAACTGCCCAACGAACAGGAAGAAGAATATTTCCGCGAGGAGCGCAGGCCGGCTGAACCCGCAAGGAAAAACGACCCTAAATCAAAAACTCCGGTGCTCGACAATTTTGGCCGCGACCTTACTAAATATGCCGAAGACGGAAAACTGGATCCCATCGTTGGAAGAGAAAAAGAAATAGAACGGGTTTCACAAATTCTTTCACGAAGAAAAAAAAATAATCCGGTACTGATCGGAGAACCCGGTGTAGGTAAAACAGCCATTGCCGAAGGTTTAGCATTGAGGATCGTACAACGAAAAGTTTCGCGGGTTCTCTTCAACAAACGTGTGGTGATGCTCGATCTTGCTTCGCTTGTTGCAGGAACCAAGTACCGCGGGCAGTTTGAAGAACGGATGAAAGCGGTGATGAACGAACTTGAAAAATCCCCGGATGTAATCTTGTTCATTGACGAAATTCATACCATCGTAGGTGCCGGTGGCGCATCGGGTTCACTCGATGCTTCCAATATGTTCAAGCCTGCTTTGGCACGCGGGGAAGTGCAGTGCATCGGTGCTACCACGCTGGATGAATATCGCCAGTACATTGAAAAAGACGGAGCACTCGAACGCAGGTTCCAGATCGTAATGGTCAATCCCGCTTCACCCGATGAATCCATCGAGATATTGACTAATATCAAAAACAAATACGAAGACCACCATTCGGTAACTTATGATGATGCCGCGATCAAAGCCTGCGTGATGATGAGCAACCGGTATATGACCGACCGCCATCTTCCCGACAAAGCCATAGATGTGATGGATGAATCCGGTGCACGGGTTCATATTTCAAATATCCATGTTCCGGAAAATATTGTCGATCTTGAAAAATCCATCGAAGACATCAAGGTCGAAAAGAACAAAGTGGTGAAAAGCCAGAAATACGAAGAGGCAGCAAAACTCCGTGATAAAGAAAAACATTTGCTCGAGCAACTGGAAACGGAAAAATTGAAATGGGAAGAGGAAACCAAAGCTCAACGTTATAGAGTTACTGAAGAAGATGTAGCCGAAGTGATCGCCATGATGACGGGCATTCCGGTGAAACGGA
Source organism: Bacteroidia bacterium (assembly GCA_044448845.1). Lineage (GTDB taxonomy): Bacteria > Bacteroidota > Bacteroidia > UKL13-3 > UKL13-3 > CAIUEQ01. Next base: position 4,808 of record JBIOHI010000072.1, on the reverse strand, counting down.
TTGCACAATCGGAAGGTCAAAAACTACTGAATATGAATACCGAATTGCAGGGAAAGATCATCGGTCAGGAAGAAGCGATCTCGAAATTAGCGAAAGCGATTCAGCGTACGCGTGCGGGATTGAAAGATCCGAACAAACCGATCGGCTCGTTTATTTTTCTCGGCCCTACCGGGGTTGGTAAAACGGAAATGGCAAAAGTTCTTGCACGTTATTTATTCGATACGGAAGAAGCTCTTGTTAGAATTGATATGAGTGAATACATGGAAAAATTTGCCGTGTCGCGATTGGTTGGTGCGCCTCCGGGATACATCGGTTACGAAGAAGGCGGACAACTCACTGAAAAAATCCGGAGGAAACCATACGCTGTGGTGTTGCTCGATGAAATTGAAAAAGCGCATCCGGATGTATTTAATATTTTATTGCAGGTATTGGATGAAGGATTCATTACGGACAGCCTCGGACGAAAAGTGGATTTCCGGAATACGATCATCATCATGACCTCGAATATCGGTTCACGCCAGCTCAAGGATTTCGGACAAGGTGTTGGATTCAATACACCCACCAAAGCTGCGGGTGTTGACACGCATACCAATTCGATCATTGAAACTGCATTGAAGCGGTTTTTCTCTCCCGAATTTTTAAACCGTATTGATGATGTGATCATTTTCAAATCACTTTCAAAAGAATCCATTATCAAAATCCTTGAACTCAATTTAATGAAATTATACAAACGAATCGAGGAAATGGGAATGTTCCTGAAATTCTCTGATGCGGCAAAAACATTTCTGGCAGATAAAGGTTTCGATCCCGACATGGGAGCACGCCCGCTGGCACGAACCATCCAGAAGCTTGTGGAAGATCCGCTTTCAGAAGAATTGCTCAAAGTGGAGCAGAATGAAGGCGCCACTATTGAAATGGATTATGAACCTGAGGGCACCGAATTGAAAATAAATGTGGTGAAGAAAAAAGAGCCGCGTAAAAAGAAAGATCCAACGACCCCACCGGTTGATAAGCCGAATGAGAATTTGAATTGATCTTTTTTGCTTGGAATCCGGACTTAAAATATAATTTTAAAAGGATTTTTTCGGATTCAAAACGCAGAAGTGATGAATTTTCCTGAACCAATATTCAGCTGATAAAAAAATATGAAATTCGCTCAAACCAATGTCAATAAAAGAGTTGAATGAACGGATTGTCGATGCTGAGAATGATGTTCAGGAAGGAAATGTTTTACTACCGGAGAATTAAGAAACAATTTCAGAAAAAAGAAATTCAGAATAATTCCCAGATTCTTTGGAATTAAATATTATTTGTGATCCAAGTATTACCTTTACCTGAATTAATACTTTTATGAAAACTAAAGTTTCAATAATTATTATCGCATTACTCTTAAGTTATAGTAAAGCAATATCCCAAACATGGACTATCTATTCATCAGCTAATAGTATTCTAACGAACAACTCAGTTTCCATTGTAACAGTGGATGGACAAAACAATAAATGGTTTGGTTCTAATAAAGGTATCTACCGGTTTGATGGCGCAACATGGATTAATTATACAAAGGATAATAGTGGTCTTGTAAATAATGGAATTCAATCATTGGCTATCGATGCTCAAAATAATAAATGGTTTGGAACACTTAATAATGGTGTATCAAAATTTGATGGTACGACTTGGACTAATTATACAATGACAAATAGTGGTATTGCTGGTAATGACGTTGAAGCAATAGCTTTTGATGGATCGGGTAATAAATGGTTTGGAACACTTAATAATGGTGTATCAAAATTTGATGGTACGACTTGGATCAATTACGCAAAAGCGAATAGCGGTCTTTCAAATAATACTGTGTTAGCAATAGCGATTGATGCCCAAGATAACAGATGGTTTGGTACGTTGGGGGGCGGAGTTTCAAAGTTTGATGGAATCAACTGGATCAAGTACGACACCTCTAATAGTGGTATTGCTGGTAATGATATTGCAACAATTATAATTGATTCGCAAGGAAACAAATGGTTTGGAACAAGAGAAGGAGTATCAAAATTTGATGGAACCAACTGGACTAATTATACCACTTCTAATAGTGGTCTTGCAGACAATTTTGTTGCATCAATAGTTATTGATGCCAAGGGAATTAAATGGTTTGGATATCAGGATGCAGGCTTATCTGTTTTTAATGATTCTATATGGACCACTTACACAACTCAAAACAGTAAGATTGGAGGTAACCAGGTTTTATCAATTGCAGTAGATTTGAATGGCAATAAATGGATTGCTGGTGGAGTAATATCAAAATTTGGTACTGCCGCAGGGATTAACGAGGTTTTAGGAAACAACACTTTTAGTGTATATCCTAATCCGGTATCAAACACTCTTTTTATATCAGGAGCAAACCCTGGTTCTATGTTTACAATTTATGATGCAAAAGGTCAGTTGGTACTCAACCAAAAATTACTAACCAATGAAATTGATTTTAGTCAGCTACCTAAAGGGATGTATGTAATAAAAATCACCGACAACAATTACCAGGTATCAAAAAAAATAATCAAACTTTAGAATTAATTAAAGTGGCCAATTAACGTAGAGATAGTTGGGATTCATCAAAAATAATGACCCATAACCTATTTACTACGCGTCCATATCTCCGTTCTGCCGATCAATGAAATGCCAATATATCCGTGAACACTCAAGGTGTTGTGATCGGTTAACTTTAAAGTGCAACTGTATGTTTTTCCGCTTTTAGGGTCGTAAATTTCCCCATTTAACCACTCCTGATCTTTTTCATCAAATTCAAATCCCTTCAATAACATCATTCCTAATATCTGCCTGCTCCGTAATTTTTCATCCGGATTATTTTCATCCGTTTTTGGTTTACCATCTTCTTTAGACGGATGCCTCATCCAGGAAACTTTTCCATAAAAATAATTCCCGTTCTTAAAAATAGTGATCTTGCTGTTGCCTGTTTGTGTCACCCAGGTTCCGATGATCTCATCAGATTTTACTGTTTGTGAGGCTGCCATTATTGCGAAATGCGCAAACAAACAGCACAGGATCATTTTAAGTCGTGTCATAAATTTTTCCTGATCTGAAATCCGTTTCAAATATTGCAAAAAAAATAATTTGAACAATAACATTTACACAAAGTGCATTTTCAGCGATATTTGTAACAACTAATTTAATTGATCCTATTGATGAAAATCACCCTGGTACAGACCGGCAAAACGCATTTCCCTTTCGTGGAAGAAGGATTTGCACTTTATTCAAAACGGTTGAAACATTACTGCAAATTAGAGACGTTCGTGATCGAACTGCCTTCCAAACTAAAATCGTCTGATATTAATACCATCAAAAAAAACGAAGGCGAATTAATTCTGAAAAGGATCCCGTCAACCGATTTTCTGATCCTGCTGGATGAGAACGGGAAAGAATTCACATCAAAAGATTTTGCAACTTTTATCGAAAAGAAATCACAGAACCGATCTTCGCTGACTTTTGTCGTTGGCGGAGCCTACGGTTTCAGCAAACCGATGTATGAAAGAGCCGATGCAAAGGTATCACTGTCGAAAATGACATTCTCACATCAGTTGATACCTATAATTTTTGGGGAGCAATTATATCGCGCATTTACCATCATCAAAGGCGAACCTTATCATCATGAGTGAAGCATTAATTTTTCAACTTGTTTATTATTTTTAATTTTTAAGTTTGAATTGGAATTTTAAAAACCATTAGAATGAAATTACATCTTTTTCTAATTATTTTGCTACTGGCATCTTGTAAAAATGAATTTGAACCAATGGATAATTGGGAGTCTGAAATGTCAAATTTATTGCAATCAGATCAAATAAAACTTTATCATAAACACACCTCGACTTCTACTAATGGAGCAACTCCAACAATAAATGACTATTTGCAACTCGATATATACAACTCTAAAGTTCTTGAACAAATAGATTTTAATGAAAGGGTTCTAAACCTTAAATGCGATGAAATCAAAGATAGCATATTCAGGTTTCCATCTCTGAATAAATTTCCTGAATTTCATGAATTCCGGTTAAGGATTATTAAAACATATGGATTCTCTATTCTTAAGTCTGAGAAAGAAAAAACAATTACTTACAAGGTTTATTAACAGATATGCGGGAAACTTTTCCATCAATACAACTTACTTCGCTTCACCAGGAATGGTAAGAGAATTTGCGAGAAATCTGTTCCGATCTCCGCTTCGATGAGTTCGATCTTATACTGCGCACATTTCAGTTTCAACTTGTGTTTGTATTCGTGAGAAGCCTTTAAATATTGCTCTTTAACCTGTAAAGGAAAAAGCTTCATCTTCTCTCCTGTTTCGCTGTCGACAAACAAATACGGGCGATTGGCAAAATCAAACTCCACTTCCGTTTTCTTATCCTCCACATGAAAAAGAATCACATCGTGTTTGTTGTATTTGAAATGTTGGAGTGCCGCAAAAAGCGATTCACTTTCACCGATGTTCTGCATCATATCGGTGAAGATGATCACCAACGAACGTTTATGAAGCATTTCGGCAAGCTGATGCAGGTTGGCCGCAATATTACTTTTGGTATTTTTATTCGGCTGGTTCAAAACTTCTTCCAATTTTGCAAACAACATTTTTTGATGAACCGAATTGATCTTGCATTGGGAATGATATTCGAGCGAATCTGAAAAGATACTGATACCACTGGCATCGCGTTGTTTCTTTAGCAAATAAATGATGGAAGCTGCTGAATAAACGGAAAAATTTATTTTGTTCAGACCTTCCTCAGGGTAGTACATCGATGACGAACGGT
>JBIOHI010000071.1:0-9464 GCA_044448845.1 Bacteroidia bacterium | reverse complement strand
TTTTTATTGGACAAATTAGAAGAAACCAACTCATCGCAGTTTTTAGAAATATATGAAAACTCTATTCGAATTAATGGTGACCAATTCACTTTAGATCAAATAAAGAAACGCTTTATGTAATTTTTCTGAATGATTCAGGTGAGCATTTGACTTTGAACTCCATCTTAATTTAATTTCCCTCATCCAAATTATCTTTTCCCGAAGGGATAGATTTACTATTTTTGGCTTCTGAAATTTAAACAAAATGAGCAAAGAATATATCGAACAAAACAAACAACGTTTCCTGGATGAGCTTTTCGAATTGCTTCGTATTCCAAGTATCAGCGCTGATCCGGAGAATAAAAAGGATATGCTCACCGCAGCAGAATTCATCAAAGAAAAAATGCTTGCAGCCGGAGCGGATAAAGCGGAAATTTGTCCAACCGCCGGTCACCCGATCGTTTACGGAGAAAAAATAATGGACAGGAAATTGCCAACCGTTTTGGTTTACGGTCATTACGATGTGCAACCGGTTGTTCCGCTCGAACTCTGGCACACACCGCCATTCGAACCAACCGTGAAGAAAACGAATCTTCATCCCGATGGTGCAATTTTCGCCCGCGGTTCATCTGACGATAAAGGACAAATGTACATGCACATCAAAGCATTTGAGTTGATGATGAAAACAAATTCGTTGCCATGTAATGTGAAATTTATGATAGAAGGAGAGGAGGAAGTTGGAAGTGAAAATCTTGGAAAATTTATTGTTGCCAACAAAGAAAAACTGAAAGCCAATGTGGTAGTGATCTCGGATACTTCGATGATCGCAAATGATATTCCTTCCATTGATGTTGGCTTGCGTGGCCTGAGTTACGTGGAAGTGGAAGTGACCGGACCAAACCGCGATCTGCATTCGGGAGTTTATGGCGGAGCTGTTGCAAATCCTATAACCATTCTGGCAAAAATGATCGCATCGGTTCACGATGAAAATAACCATATTACTATTCCCGGATTTTATGAGGACGTGTTAACCTTAACGGATGAAGAAAGAAAAGAATTGAACAAAGCTCCGTTCAACATCGAAGATTATAAAAAGGATCTGCACATTGCCGAAACTTACGGTGAGAAAGGTTACACCGTGCTTGAGCAAACCGGCATTCGTCCTACATTTGAGCTGAATGGAATCTGGGGAGGTTACACCGGTGAAGGTTCGAAAACAGTTTTGCCTTCAAAAGCATTTGCAAAAATTTCAATGCGGATTGTTCCGCATCAGTCGAGCAAAAAAATTACAGAACTTCTCACAAAATATTTTGAAAGCATCGCACCGAAAAGTGTAATAGTTAAAGTGAAAGATCTTCACGGTGGCGAGCCTGTTGTTACGCCAACAGATTCTCCGGCATATCTCGCGGCAGCAAAAGCCATTGAAACCACGTTCAATAAAAAACCTATTCCAACACGCAGCGGTGGCAGCATTCCGATTGTTGCTTTGTTCGAAAAAGAATTGGGATTGAAATCGGTGTTGATGGGATTTGGTTTGGACAGCGATGATCTTCATTCGCCCAACGAGCATTACGGGATATTCAACTATCTGAAAGGCATTGAAACCATTCCGCACTTTTTTAAGAATTACGCGGAGATAGTGGGGAAGGGTTGATGAGTTAATAAGGTGATAGGTGAGCTAAAAGGTTCTCCTGAGAAATTTTAATTTCCTTTTCTCGCCAAAATTGTTAAATATTGTGTAATAGAAGTATGCACGGATATTTACCGGGTTTGCTTGATTGCTCGACATTTATTTAACTTCAATAGAATGAATACCAAAACTTTTATTTCCATTTCAAGGCAACATTTCAAGATTTTATTTCTTGTTTTCATCATCTCGTTGTTGGGTCAAAGCTTACACGCGCAGGTGGCTTCTTACATCGCTACCACGTCCAACATCGGTGCTTATGTTCCAATTACAGGAGGTCACGTAGATGGTGGTGCCAACGATGACGACAATTATTATCTCGACTCGATCGGCTTCTCTTTTAATTACAATGGAAGTTATTACACGACTTTTTACGTGGATGCAAACGGTTTTATCAAATTAGGTTCTTCTACGCCTTCGGCAACTTATTTTGCCGGTCCTCCGCTGACTTTGAACCCGTACTGCATTTCGGCATTTGCCAACGATCTCCAGGGACAAAATCTTTCGACCAGTGAAATGAGAGTTCAAACGATCGGCACGGCACCGAACCGCACCTGTGTGATCCAATTCAGGGATTGGGGATTGTACCCGGCACCAAGTACATCCACCGCTTCCGAATTATATAATTTCCAGATTCGACTGAATGAAAATAATGGATGGGGATCTGTTCAGATCGTTTACGGATCTTTTTCAACCGGGGCAACGAGTTCGGCACCATTGGGCACGATCAGCGGAACCTGGGGAGTTCAGGCAGGTATTACCGGATCAACTATCACTGATTTTAACATTCGTGCAGGATCCACATGGACAACCACCACCTCGGGAGGATATGACACCTGCGCTTTATCGGTTTATACCGGCAATGTTCCTGATTCGGGCAGAACGTTCATCTTTACACCTTTGTGCGCGGTTTCATACGATACGATTTCTGCCCCATCACAAAGTGTTTGTTCCGGTTCAACCGCGATCATGATATCAGGTTCGGTTCCAATAGGAAGTTATTCGACATTCGCTTACACATGGCAATCGAGCACTACGGGACCCACCAGCGGATTCAGCGCGGCATCGGGTTCATACACTTCACAGTTTTATTTTCCGGGATACATCACTTCCGACACCTGGTTCAGAAGAGTGGCGAATTATGGAAGCACCTGTTCTGATACGACCCCGGCATTATTGATCAGTGTTGCCAATACCAATGTTTGGAACGGAAACTCAAGCAACTCATGGGCGAATGCGGCCAACTGGGGATGCGGGAGAGTTCCATTATATTACGACAGCGTGGTGATCCCATCAGGAGTTGCGAATATGCCTGTGATCATTGATGGCGGAAGAGTTGCCAATAGCCTTACCATCCTTTCATCGGCTTCATTAACGCTGAACAACTCTGCGTCTTCGTTAACCATATCCGGCATATTTACTCTTGCAGGAAACTTCATCCATTCAAACGGGACTGTCACAATGAACGGATCATCCGCGCAAACAATTCCGCCAGCCACTTTCTATAACCTGACTTTGAATAATTCTTCAGGATTCGTTTTGAACGGACCGGATACCATTTACGGAACACTTACCATGACTACGGGAAACCTGGGCATCGGTAATACTAATCTCACGATGGCAGGAACAGTTTCATCTCCAATTTCGGGTGCGGGATCATCAAAGTATATCGTGACCAACGGAACAGGAACACTCAACATCAAAAATGTGAATACAAATTCACGCGGATTTTTTCCGGTAGGTTCATCTACATCATACAATCCTTTGACATTAATTGATACCACCAATAATGAATACCGCGTAAGAGTTTTCAACGGAGTGAGCAATTCCTACACCGGTGTCACACCAGGAACACTTCTTAGCGGCAACGCAGTGAACCGTACCTGGGTTGTATATAAAACTGTGAACGGTTCGATGGTAACTATGCATATCCAGTGGAATGCCTTTGATGAATTAACCGGTTTCAATCGTACCGCGAGTTATGTTTCAAAATACGCGGCTCCGTGGAATTCATCATCCACAGGGGCTGCAACGGGTGTGGATCCATATGTAAGAATTGGCGGTTTTTATTTTCCTTCGGCAACAAATACTCTTTTCGGTGTGGGAAGCGGGGGAACCTTGCTGCCGGTTGACCTGATCAGCTTCACCGGAGTACAGACCGGAAATTCAGTTGAATTGAAATGGATCACTGCAAGTGAAATCAATAATGATCATTACGAGATAGAAAAGTCGATAGATCATAGTTCATGGTCGATGCTGGGAAAAGTGAATGGAAGCGGAACCACTAATATAAAAAATGAGTATCAATATACAGACTTAATTAACTTATCAACCTATCAACCAACCAACTTTTACTATCGCTTACGGCAAGTTGATCAGGATGGCGATGCAACGGAAATTGGAGTGATCGAAGTGAGTTTTTCCAGACAGTATTTAGGAACAGAGATGATTCCTCAACCCAATCCTTTCAGTTCGAATTTAACAGTCTCGATCAATGCCGCCACCAGTGAAAATGTCAGGTTGAAATTCACCGATATCACCGGCAGATTGATCATTGAACAATCAACAGCTTTACACCCGGGAGAGAATATTTTGGAATTAAATAACCTCGATGTCCTGAAAGATGGAATGTACTTTCTTACCATACAAACCGGAGATCAGATCGTGACGAAAAAAGTCATTTGCAGTAATCCCTGATCTTTTCAGAATTTTAAGATCACCATGCTGAGGATTCCTGCCAGCATGATGAATTTTGCGAAAGAACTGATGCGTGAAAAATCTTTTTTCTCCTTCGCATTAATAATCATCGAGGCCATTGCCAGCATGGGAACTGCCACGCCACTCAGGAGGTAGCCAACATAAATAAATTTTGTTTTTGAGAATTGAAATGGGATGGAAATGAACGAATAAAAACACCAGCTCAATAACAAGATCAGAAATAAAACTATCAAAAAAAGGAGAACCTGTTTCGTTTTTTTGATCCCTAAAACGATGGGTAAGGTTTTGCATTGGAACGACCGGTCACCTTCCATGTCTTCCGTATCTTTAATGATCTCGCGAATAAGTGTAATGATGAATGCGAACACCGAATAGGCAATGATCAGAGGCAACGGCAGCGATTTGTTATAGAGCCGGAGAATGAAAATCAGGAACGCGCAAAGCACAGCGACCAGGATATTTCCCGACAAAAATCTTTTTTTCAAACTCACCGAATACAAATAGAGCAGGGCAGAGCAAACCATAATGGCAATGCCAACTTTCAGGCTGATCGTGATGCCGAAAAGAATAGCGAAGAAATTGATTACGGTGTGAATCATCATGGCCCACCGCCTTGGAATCTCATTTCCAACGATCACTTTTTCGGGCTTGTTGATGAGATCCAATTTTACATCATAATAATCGTTGATGATATATCCACCTGCAGCAGTTAGTAAAATCGAAAATTCGAGCAATAAGAATTGAACAGTGAAAATTCCGGGTAACGGATTTGTTCCGCTTAAACAATAATAGGTGAACAACATCGTAAGCAGCATGATAAGGAGGTTTCCGCCCCGAATCAATTTAAAAAAAGCGATAAGGATTTTCATTCAGTCCGATCCAACTAACTTTATTCAATGTCCGTCACCCCGCCCGAAATGATGAACTTCATGGCGTTGGTCACATTTATGTCGAGCGGCTTCACTTTTTCTTTTTCTACGAAAAAAACATTTCCCGAGAAAGCATAGGAGTGAGGAAAATATACGGCTACCAAATCGGGAAGGTTCAGTGACGACAGATCTTTGTGAGTGATAAATCCCGGTTTAAAAACACCTTTGTTCAGTTCCACCACCACGGGTTGTGTGAATTTTTTCTTTTCACCCACAAATGCTTCCATGAAATCTTTTACCGAGGTATAAATGATCTTTACAAAAGGAATATGAGAAAGAACATCATCAAGCAATGACATGATGGGAGCGGTGATGATGCTGGTACCGATCCAGCCAACAAGGATTGTGGTGATAACCACGATAAAGAATCCCAAAGCCGGGATGCCAATATTCAAAATCGAATCGACCCAGATTACGATGGATTTGATCACCACGTAAGTAATGGCGATGGGTAAAATCACCAGCAGTCCTTTTAGAAAGAAGTTTAATAATCTTGCGATATTTTTTTTCATTTGGTTTTGTTTTTAAAAACTGAAAGGATCCCTTATTCGAGTTCGAGCCCCAGCGCATTTTTCAATTCAATGAGGAGCGGATTTTTATTACTCATCAGTTTAAATTTCTCTTCGGCAGTGAATGCTTTTTTACTATTCACCTGCTGGTTCACCACAATCGTAAAATCAAAGTTTTGCCCGAAAATATTTCTCATGAAAGGCAGGATATTGGTACGGTCATCTTCGAACATTTCGCTTTCATGAAGGCTTGACAAACCAAGTTCTACGGATCTTTCACTCCGGACTTTCACTGATGCGTTTTTATAAATGGCGACCATGCTTATTTTCCGGTTGGCCGATAGTTGTTGTAAATAAGCATCCCATGATTTCAGGAAAGAACTTTCATCCAAATCGATGACCGGGTTCTTTTTTTCGGCCGGATCAACCAACGTTTCAGGCTGAGATTCGTTTTCGGAAGTAAAAGGAATTTTTTGAACGTTGGGTTCCGTGGTTGTTCCATTTACACCCGATCGTATTTTTTCGAGCTTCGATTGGGAATGGTTACGAACCAACGGTGGCAAAGGTTTGATGATGGTTTCTGAAATTGGAACAGTAGTTTTCTCAGGTTCTATCTTTTGATTTTCCGGTTCACTCACCAGGGATACCGGAGGTGCCGGTTGGATGATCACCTGCCGGTCAGGAATTTTTTTTTTATCTTCCTCGGTTTTAAGGTCGATGACTTGCTGGATATGGCACAATTTCATCAGCGTAAGTTCGACATGCAGCCTTGGGTTCTTGCTCGAACGAAAATCGATCTCGCATTTATTCAAAAGATTGAGCGCATTCATAAGTACGGAAGGTGAACACGCCTGCGACTGGCTCATGTAATGACCGGCCACGCTGGGAGCCACTTCCAATAATTTCACTGTGTCGGGATATTTGCAAACCACGAGGTCGCGGATATGTCCTTCCAGTCCGCTGAGAAAATGTTGCGCGTCAAAACCATTCGACAAAACTTCATCAAACATCAGCAGCATACCCGGAACATTTTTATGCAGCATAAAATCTACCGCTTTGAAGTAATAAGTGTGATCAAGAATATTCAGGTTGGCGATCACATCTTTGTAGGAAATAATTTTTCCGCACGAACTCACTAACCTGTCGAAGATCGAAAGTGCATCACGCATGGCTCCGTCAGCTTTCTGCGCGATCTCATGAAAAGCTTCTTCTTCGGCTTCGATGCCTTCGCTTTTTGCAATTAGTTTTAACTGGGCAACCGAATCCGTCACCTTGATTCGGTGAAAATCGAAGACCTGGCACCTCGATAAGATGGTCGGTAAAATTTTATGACGCTCGGTGGTAGCGAGAATGAATTTGGCGTAGGATGGAGGTTCTTCCAGTGTTTTAAGAAAGGCATTGAACGCCTGTGAACTCAGCATGTGAACCTCGTCAATGATATAAATCTTGAACTTGCCGGATTGTGGCGGATAGCGTACCTGTTCAACAAGGTTGCGGATATCTTCCACCGAGTTATTGGAAGCAGCATCCAACTCGTAAATATTGAAGGAACCGTTTCCATTGAAAGACCTGCATGATTCACATTCATTACAGGGTTCCGTACCAGCGGTTACGTTGAGACAATTGATGGTTTTGGCGAGAATGCGGGCGCAGGTGGTTTTACCAACACCGCGCGGACCGCAGAACAGGAAAGCATGGGCAAGTTGGTTGTTCTTTATTGCATTTTTCAGCGTTTGGGTAATATGTTGTTGCCCCACAACCGTGTCGAAGGTTGATGGGCGGTACTTCCTGGCTGAAACAACAAAGTTTTCCATGCTGCTAAATTAAAACTTCCCTGATTAATTATAGTGGCAAAAATACACATGTTGAGAAATTTATTTTTGAAGGAAAAGATTTATGAACCATATTTTTTTTGAATATGTAATATTGTACGGTTGAAAAAATATTTTTTCTTTTGGATAGTGGCCTGGATGCCGTTTCTGGCGCAAAGCCAGGGTGATACCACATTGATCAGCTTTAAAAGACTCTTTAAATGGAAGTCGCTGCCATACGATTGTTCTTATAACAATAAGGATTTCATTATGGATTCCATCTGGAATTCGGTGGATAAAAAAGGTTTCATACGTTACCGTTCAGAAGTGAAAAGAAAAGGTGAAAATCAGTTGATCCCTAAATTTATGCTCAAACGGTTTCTGAAAATGGATTCGGTGATTTTAAATAAAGTCGGAGATACGATGCATGCAGAATTCTTTGCCATCGGTTATGTAGGAAGTATTAAAGATATAAATTGCCTGATCGTGGAAAGGCAATTTTTTTCAAAATATTACAGGTCGTCAGAAAAATTCCTTTGTACGTATGATAAAAAATACAAACCGATCGACCGGATCTTGCTGTCAAGAGAAATTCCGGGTTCGATGGATCACACAAATAATTTTGATGTGTTCAGTGATTCATTTAATGACATGACCTGGTTCACCGAATCCAAAGCGATCATTTTCGAAAAAATGCTTATTGAAATTGAGAACGAAACCGGGCAGACTTATTTCTTTAAGGTCAAACCAAATGGTAAGATAGAAAAAACGATAAGCCTGTAGGTACCATATTTAAAGGGCTTCTTCATTTTATATTAATGATATTAATAATTCCTATAATTAATATTATGTTAAATTAATAGGGAATGATATACTAATTTACACAAAATAAATTTGTTTTTGTGTTTTCTGCGACTTACATTTGTTTCATCAAATCGTAAGAACATGGATTTATTACAGCTATCAGAATTCAAGTCAATCATAGACCTGCTCAAAGCCTTCCCTGATGAGCAAACCTGCATTAATCATTTAGAAACTATCCGTTGGAACGGTATTGTAGTTTCTCCTTTTGATGCTAATTCAACGGTTTACAAATCTCCAAACAATCGTTACAAGTGCCGGAATTCAAATAAATACTTCAATGTTCGCACAGGGACAATATTTGAAGATACAAAACTTCCATTGCAAAAATGGTTTATGGCTTTGTACATTTTCAGTTCGCATAAAAAGGGAATCAGTTCGCATCAGTTAGCAAAAGATTTATCTATTACTCAAAAATCAGCGTGGTTTGTACTTCATCGTTTGCGTTATGCTTTTGACCACCCTGCATTTAAAGAAGTGATGAAAGGAACAGTTGAAGCGGACGAAACTTATATTGGTGGATTAGAGCGCAACAAACACAGACAAGATAAAAGCGGTAAAATGGGAAGAGGAACAGACAAAGCCCCTGTTTTGGGAATGGTTGAACGTGGTGGAAGAGTTAAAACAGTTTTACTTGACAACGTAAAAGGTCACACATTAACCACACAGATTTTTAATAGTGTTGAAACAGGTTCGAGAGTTATTACAGATCAGTTCAATGCTTATTATATGTTACGTGCAAGATTTGAACATGAACGAGTAAACCACAGTAACGATGAGTTTGTACGTGGTGACGTTCACACCAACACCGTTGAAAGTTATTTCTCTTTATTGAAGCGTGGAATTTTAGGAATTTACCACCATGTAAGTAAAGAACATTTGCAGCCATATCTTGACGAGTTTGCGCTTCGTTATAATACTCGTGAACATAGTACATCAGACAGATTCAATTTCATACTCACTAATATTG
>JBIOHI010000070.1:0-9536 GCA_044448845.1 Bacteroidia bacterium | reverse complement strand
ATTTCTACGAGAGTGGTTAAATCATTAAACTTTTTATAAGTATCTTGAATTGCATCTATTTGTTTGATGCGAGTGGTCTCAAATTTAACAAGTTCTTTATCCAAACTTGATTGGAATTTTTTTAGAGATTTTTCCGAAGCCCTCTCTGCAATTGATTCACTAAACTTTTTTAAATATATCCATAAAAGCGGAAGCCCAATAATTACAAGGATATTTATGATATATGATGCTGTGTTCATGCTCATATATTGTTAAATAAGGGGGGCAAATAAGCCAGTGGGGGAAACTTTGGATCTTGTCTAAGTTTTCGAGTTTTTTCAAGATATTTTCTAAAAGTATTTGTGTTTTCAAGTTTTCTATAATTGCTCCAGCTAATAGCCTCTTTATCTTTCACTAAACCTTCAGCGTGGGTTGCAGGGATTAATTTTAACACTTCTGGAATATCCCAATTTATTACTCTATATGTAGCGACAACTGAATTCATAATTGGAGGTGTGTAACATATGACTATTTTTTCTTCCGATATTTTAGGTGAAAAACTAAATTTCTGTTCTAAACAAATTCCAATCCAATCTTGGTTAATTTCTAAACTATGAGCATCAATGATAGGTTTACCGTAAATCATTTTTCCCCAGTGCACTCTGCCGTAAGAAATTGCACCTCGAATTGGAATATTATTTTTAAGAGTTTCTTCGAGAAGCTTCTTCGAAAACCTGAAAAGATTCTCGCCTTGATTTATATCTTGTTTTAAAGAAACAAATAATGTATCAGATAATAATTGATAATCTTTTATTTCAAATTCCTTGGAAATATTTTCTATTAAACCAATCCATTTGTTAATTCTTAAATCAAGTTCCCAATCATCTAAGTTTTTGACAATATTTGAAAAACCAAGTATGTCAGCTATTAATACGTATCTATTTTCCATAATCAAATGTATTGATAAGTTGTCAATTTTATTAAGTGCAAATCAATTTACTTCAACTCCCTCCCCAACTCTCCCTGTCCAAACTCCTGTATTGAATAGCTTCGGCAAGGTGTTCGATCTTTATTTCTTCGCTAGCAGAAAGGTCGGCAATGGTGCGCGATACTTTTAAAATTCTATCATAAGCGCGTGCCGAAAGTTGCATCCTGTTCATGGCGGTCTTCAATAAATTTTGTCCCGCTGTATTGATCTGGCAAACTTCTCTTACCATGGTGGAACTCATTTGCGCGTTGCTGTAAAGCCTATCCTTCCCGTCAAATCTTTTCTCCTGGATTTTTCTTGCTTGTATCACGCGCTCACGAATACTTTCACTTTTTTCCGCTTTGCGAGTATCAGCGAGCTGATCAAAATTCACCGGTGTCACTTCAATATGAATATCGATACGATCAAGTAAAGGACCTGAAACTCTGCTCAAATATTTTTGAACCATTCCCGGTGGGCACACGCATTCTTTTTCGGGGTGATTGAAATAACCGCAAGGGCAGGGATTCATCGAAGCGATGAGCATGAACCCGGAAGGATATTCGATGGAAAATTTTGCACGCGAAATGGTGATGCGTCTTTCCTCGAGCGGCTGGCGCATCACTTCGAGAACGGTGCGTTTGAATTCGGGCAACTCATCCAAAAATAAAACACCGTTATGTGCCAAAGAAATTTCTCCCGGCTGCGGATTATTTCCTCCGCCCACCAGGGCAATATCCGAAATGGTATGATGCGGTGCGCGAAACGGCCGCTGATAAAGCAGGGCCGAATTTCCACCAAGCCTCCCCGACACCGAATGAATTTTTGTGGTCTCCAATGCTTCTTGTAAAGTAAGCGGTGGAAGAATAGAAGGCAATCTTTTTGCGAGCATTGTTTTTCCCGCACCCGGTGGACCGATAAGAATTACATTATGTCCTCCGGCTGCAGCAATTTCCAAAGCACGTTTGATGTTTTCCTGCCCGCGCACATCTGCAAAATCATTTTCATTTTTGTGGAGGTTATCTTCAAATTCTTTTCGCGTATCAAATTCAACGATCTCTATTTTACCATTCCCGTTAAAAAAATCCGTGACCTCTTTTAAATTTTCAGCACCATACACTTTCAGGTTATTTACGATGGCAGCTTCGCGTGCATTTTCTTTAGGTAAAATAAATCTTTCAAAACCCTCAGCCCGTGCCTGGATGGCGATGGGCAACGCTCCCTTGATCGGCTTCAATGTTCCGTCTAATGCAAGTTCGCCCATGATGATGTATTTGCTCAATTCGTCTTCGTTGAGTTGTTCGGAAGCAGCAAGAATTCCCAACGCGATCGGCAAGTCGTAGGAAGAACCTTCTTTGCGGATATCAGCAGGAGCCATGTTGATGACGGTTCGCAAACGCGGCATTTTCAGGTCCATATTTCGCACGGCCGTTTCAATGCGCTGGTGTCCTTCCTTCACGGCATTATCCGGCAAACCCACCAAACTGTAACCGACACCCTGGGTGGAAATATTAACTTCGATGGTGATGATAACGGCATTCACTCCGTGAACAGCGCTCCCAAAAGTTCTTACGAGCATAATTTATTTCATAAAAATTATGGTACGAAGTAAGTAAAACGAATCATTATTGAGATATTTTTGTTTATTATTTTTATGGATCAACATAAATTCACAAATAATCTTATTCATTCATCCAGTCCTTACCTTTTGCAGCATGCCCACAACCCTGTGAATTGGTTTGAGTGGAGCGTGGATGCATTTGAAAAAGCAAAGCGCGAAGACAAATTGGTTTTGGTAAGCATCGGTTATTCCGCCTGCCATTGGTGCCACGTGATGGAGCGCGAATGTTTCGAAATAGAAGATACCGCCAGGCTGATGAATGAAAATTTTGTCTGCATAAAAGTGGATCGTGAAGAACGCCCGGATGTGGACCAGGTTTATATGGATGCCGTGCAATTGCTCACCGGGCAAGGCGGATGGCCATTGAATTGTTTTACGCTTCCCGATGGGAGACCGATTCACGGAGGAACGTATTTTCCAAAATATAACTGGGAATCCGTGTTGGAACAACTTTCTGAATTTTATAAGAACAATAAAGAAAGAGCTATTCAACATGCGGAAGAATTAACAAGCGGGATTAAAAAAATGGATATTCTCAATCCGGTGTCGGGTGATCCTGATCTTAATTTTGAAAAACTTTCTTCCATCTTAACCAATTGCAAAAAGAGTTTCGACTTTCAACTTGGTGGATTCAACCGCGCACCAAAATTTCCGTTACCGAATAACTGGGAAATGTTTTTGCAATTTCATCATTTCACAAA
The DNA here is from genome assembly GCA_044448845.1 of Bacteroidia bacterium. Lineage (GTDB taxonomy): Bacteria > Bacteroidota > Bacteroidia > UKL13-3 > UKL13-3 > CAIUEQ01. The sequence goes on along the minus strand of JBIOHI010000070.1, from coordinate 6,268 downwards.
AGATGAAGAAATGAAAAATGCTATTCGCACCACACTTACAAAAATGGCAGAAGGCGGGATTAACGATCAGGTGGGTGGCGGCTTCGCACGCTACTCTACCGATAGTTATTGGAAAGTTCCTCACTTTGAAAAAATGCTTTATGATAACGCCCAACTGATGAGTTTGTATTCACTCGCTTACCAGCAAAGCAAAAGTGAGTTGTATAAAAAAGTGGTGTACCGCATCCATGAATTTATTGCGCGGGAATTAACTTCACCGGAAGGTTATTTTTATTCGGCTCTTGATGCCGATAGCGAGGGAGTCGAAGGCAAATTTTACGTATGGACTCAAAACGAATTAAAGGATTTGCTTGGTGATGACGAACCTCTTTTTAGTTTATATTTCAGCGTTGATAAAAATGGAAACTGGGAGCACGGCAATAATATTTTATATAAGATATTAACCGATGATGAGATCGGGAATTTAACAGGAAAAAACATTTCGGAAATTGAACTGATTATTTCGAAATGTACAGAAATATTGCTCCAGGCGAGATTCAAAAGAATCAAGCCCGGGTTGGATGACAAGATGATAACAAGTTGGAATGCCTTGATGATAAAAGGTTATGCCGAAGCTTACGTGGTTTTTAATGATGCAGTTTTTTTGAATGCTGCAAAAAATTGTGCCGATTTTATCCTGGAAAAAATGCTGGTTGAAAAAGAGCTGTACCGTATTTATAAAAAAGTTAAAAGATCCATTCCGGCATTTGCCGAAGATCATGCTGCCTTGTGCGAAGCTTTGATCTTACTGTATGAAGCAAGTACTGAAGAAAAATATATTGTGAAAGCGAAAGAGCTGATGGAAATCTCGATTCGAAATTTTTATGAAGAGGATAACCGTTTGTTTTATTTCAAATCAAAAAATGACACTCCTCTTATTGCTCGAAAAATTGATGTGTATGACAACGTGATCCCTTCAGCGAATTCCATTTTTGCAAAATGCCTGTACAAGCTTGGATTTTTATTTGACAAAGAAAATTATCATCGCATCGCGCAAGGAATGATCAAACAGGTTCAATTAAAAATGGAAACGTATCCTACCGGATATTCCAATTGGATCCAATTGCTGATGTGGATGCGGAAAGGGTTTTACCAGGTTATTGTTACCGGAAGAAACAGTGATAAGGAATTGAGGGAACTGAGAGAATTTTATTTGCCGAATGCAATTATTCTTTCACTTAAAGAAAAATCTGCCATCCCGTTATTGATGGATAAAGTTGTCTCGGAAGAAACAAAAATTTATGTATGTAGGGATAAAGTTTGCGGGTTACCCCTCCATGATACAGGAGAAATAACCCGCAAATTCAATTTTTAATTATTTATTCCTTTACAAACTTTACAGTTGCCGTTGTATTTTGCTCATCGGTGATGCGTAAGAAATAGATTCCTGATCTTATGGATTCTGCACTCAATGAAGTTGCCGTTTTTGAAGCTGCTATCACCGAAGTGGAGAGTGTTTTTCCCGTGATGTCAAGAATATCCACTGTCACATTTCCGACCATGTTGGAAGGTAATTTTACATTCACCAGGTCATTCACCGGGTTTGGATAAACCTGAACCTGGGTTGCGTCATTTACTGCCTCATTGCGCAGAGTTATAACCTGTGAATAATCGGTTCTTCCGTCTTTGTCAACTTGCTTCAAACGATAAATTACGGTAGCGGTAAGATCGTTAAAAATATTTTTATCCAGGAAATTATATCCTGATGTTGTAGAATTATTTCCAATGGAATTCACTATTCCGATCTCGGTAAATGACTGACCCGGTGTTGCTCTTTCGATCACGAAATGAGAATTATTTTTCTCATTGGCGGTTTGCCATTTCAACAAGGCATCCGTTCTATTTGATTTTTCACCGGTGAATGAAAGCCATTTTACAGGAAGCAGGGAAGGATCTACGATGATCAATTGAAAACGGTTACCGGAAGAAGCCGGATTTGAAGTGATTGCGAATGTCACCGAATCGGTGACTCTCAAATTTACCAGGTTGCTCGTAAACAGATCGAGAAGGTAAATATTTTTTGATGAAGGCAATGCCGCCTGAATATCAGAAAACTTGAGCGTATAAGTTGCAGCCGATCCATAAGCCGACATCACAAAAGTGTCTGCTACCGAAGTCATCGGCACCGAATTGAACTGGGTGGTAACCACGCTGTCAATATAAAACCCGATGTTCACTACCGAGTTAAACATTTTCATTGCATCCTCGTTTGCATCAAATTTCTTCGAAGAAAGACTGTTGAAATCCAACCACGCCACATCCGAATTCAATGAATCTTTGATCATTTTCACCTGGATTCTTTGTGGTGCTGATTTAAAATAATATGCGGCCGTTGAACTTGTTTTTGCGCTTTCCGTAAATGTTAAACTCGGAGAAGCTGCTGTTGCCTGAACCATGAATCCTTGTCCGCTGGCTATAACCCCGGTGTTTGCCGATACATAACTGCCTGATGAAGGATCATACACGTAAAAGAAAGCACTGAGATTCGATTTCGTTAACAACGACCAGTCGATCTGACACGGATATGGATTACCAATCAAATTAAAACCATCACTGGTAGGATCACCGGTATTGGTATAAGTTAATGTGCTTGAATAAGAACCTTTATTAATAGGTTGATTTGTAAAATTTATGGTCACCTCATTTTGAGCCGTATAGGTGGGTCCGGTGTACCAGGCAGGCGAAGACAGTGTTCGGTCGCCTCTTACAAACACCAGCATACCAACTGTGGTTGCCACTGCGTTGGTGATAGCCGTTGCTGATTTCCAGCCCCGGCCCGAACCTGTGGTAGCTTCCTGGAAAGTATAACAAGTCGAAGTATTCGAAGGTGTTGCATCAAATCCGTTAGTAGCTCCACCGGTTCCTGTAACAAACATGCTGCTTTGTAACTGTGCCAGCGTGAAATTTTGTACCGGTGATGAAAGTGTTCTATATCTACGGGTAATCGGAGGGAAATATCTTTGAACAGTAACATTACCTGCTACATCCGAACCTGCAGTTATAGCATCAATTCTTGCTGTTCCGCTTGCATTGGAAATGAGTGAAAGAAATCCGGCAGAAGCCAGGGTTCCTGCCGTTGGTGTTACGGCATTGATCACTTGTAAATTATTTCCAAGAGTAATGGTTTGGCCTGTTCGATTAATGACGAGGTTTAGTATTGCATTGGTCGTTCCGCTTGTGGTTTGATCAAAATAAATAGTTCCGATCGCTCCGCTACCGCTTATAGTAAGATTTGAGCTGCTGCCATTTCCTTGCAATGCAAAAGCAGATGTGCCTGTAAAGTTTCCGTTTAGGGTTAAAGTATTTGCTCCGATCGCTACCATTCCCCCCGTTAAAGTCAGAGACGAAGTAACCGTTACATTCGATGGAATCGTTATCGTTCCGCTATTGATATTTTTGACACCTCCTGTTGCAACAAAAGGCGTGATCCACTCTGGCCCAGCTGTTGCCGAAACTGTTTTGTTGTATTGCAAAGTAGCAGCAGCTCCATAAGTTGGCGCTGCCAAAGTTGTAGCGGTTCCTTCCATGGATAAAATGTTGGTCACTGTGCAATTTGCAGTGGTTAATGTTTTTGTGCCTGATCCGGCAAAAGTCAGATTATAGAATGAGGTCGCATTTCCGGTTAACGATTGAGCACCGCCATTGAATTTTACGGTTCCGGTTCCGGCAGTAAATGTTCCGCTATTCGACCAATTCCCTCCAATGGTTAAGTTCAATGAACTCGAATTTAATGTTCCCGAATTGATCGTGACATCATTCACAACTGTTAAAGGATTTGTAACGAGTTGCGCGGTCACGGCAACACCGTTACTGACTACGAGGCCTCCAACCGAACTGATAGAATTGATCTGAATGGTTTGTGCCGCCGGTGTACTCGCGTTGCCTATCTGAAGTATTCCTCCGGTAACTGATCCTAATGTTCCTCCTATATTATAAAAACCAAGATTCCCTGCCCCTGGTCTCACGATAATTATCGTACCGCCCGACATATTAAATGTAGACCCAACTTCATCCATATGAAACGGAGCCATAGCAGCTGTGGTTGATCCGGTAGCTGCCAGTTTTAAAGTTCCTGAAGAAATAGTCAAATTGACCAATACAGTCGGGCCGGTTCTGTCTAATCGACCTGCCACATTTATAGTTCCTCCGTCAACTGTTACATTCCCGCCATAAGAAGTAAGATTTTGATCCGAAGCATTACCAACGTTAATCGTTCCTGCTGTTGCCTGGATATATCCATAAACGGTAAGAGTTCCTCCGGTGATATTAATTATTGCACTGGAATTATTTACCCGTAAACCACAAGTGGCTACTATATTATTTGCCGAGGTAAAAGGAGTGATGGTTACCGGGGCGGTCAAATAAAAAGTTCCGTTGGTGAGTGTGAGAAAATTGGATGCTGCAGAAAAATTAGTTGCTGATACCGTTAATATATTGGAACTTGAAGAGCCCATATTAACTGTTATATTATTAAAGGTGCTTGTTGCTCCGCTTCCCGATATGGATTGATTTCCGTTTTTGGTAAATGTAACATTACATATCCGTGTACCAGTTGGAGCCAAGTTAATGGTTCCGTTATTAATAATATTACCGGTTGTGGTAATTGCATGGGTAGCTGCTGTTGCACCCGTTGTAATCGTTGCACCTGCATTGACCGTGATGTCATTCGCCATAGTTAATGTGAGTCCTGCGGCACTGCTGCCGATCGTAAGTTGTCCGCTGGTACCCTGGCCTACTGTAAGTGATCCGCATGAAGTACTCACGTCCAAAGTAACCGTATGTGAATTCGCTATTGTCACATTATCTCCCGCAACAGGAACGACTCCTCCAACCCATGTTCCGGTTGCAGACCACACCCCGGTTGCATTGGAAGTGATATTACTTCCAGCCAATGTAGCTTGAGTGCCTGTGAGTGCCGTACCGTATTTACCTTCGGTAACAGCATACACTTGCCAATAATAAGTGGTTCCTGATGTTAACCCGGTGACTGCTGCAGATGTTGAATTGGCCGCTGCCTGGGCTGCAAATGTGAAATTAATATTATCTGTGGAGGAATAAATGGCATACGCCACCTCGTTGTTTGCATTATCTGTCCAGTTAACGGTCATCCCTGTTTTTCCGATCGAAGTAAAACTGATTCCAGTTGGCGCTGCGCTTGGAGTCGGAGGGGTGAATGATAATTGTGAATTAGCAGTGGGCACTGTTGTTAAATTATTTTTTGCCGTATTATTAAAGGTGGTGGTATTCGCTGTTTGCTGTGTGAGCATTTGCGCTGTCGTAGGAGCTCCTGCCGCCCAAGTGTTGTTTATTCCACACGCATACTGTAGCGGATAACTTCCCCCTGCCACTCCGTTCATCGTTCCGTAAATAAAATCAATGATACCGGTTGACTCATGAATCTTTACCTGGAAATTATAAGAAGCATAAGGTGAATTAGTTGGTGAATTCCAATGATCAAAATTTATCCATTCAACCGTTAAAACCCGATTTGGCGCTGATCCTGATAATAAATAAACCAGGCTGGTTGCAATTGGGTTGGTTCCTCCATTTCCGGTCCACAGATCTCCGTATAACGGAGCCAGTGCAAGCATGGTACCGCTGGCTCCACCCGAAGAGAACTGGTTTGACCAATGTGAACCGTAAGCACTCGAACCTGATGGAAGATTTCCATCCGATGTGGATGCAGAAAAATCTACTGCCCCGTTTAAGGTTGCACTGATAGCAGTGTATCTCACTCCCAGATACCAAAAATCAAATCCGATCGGTACCTGGAAACTCCTATTGTCATCATTTTGATTCGATGAAGTATTTCTCCAGGTAAAATGTGAAGGACTTGAACCGGATATACTTGAATAAGTGATGCTGGTGGTCCTTGATACGGAATAATTCGCGCAACTTTGCGCTGAAGAATTGAGATGTAAAAAAACAGATAGCACCAAAAAAATCAACGAAAGCTGGGTGTATTTCAACTTTAATAACTCTTCGTTTACCTTTTTTCTTTTCTTGTTTTCACGAAATCCCAAGAGTGATTTCAAAAATGAAAAAACAAATACTTTTTTTTCGGGTGAATATATTTTTTGCATGACTAAATAAATTAAATATTTATAAATACATTTTTAATATCTGGGACAAAGTTAAAACAAATAAATGAAATTTATAGCGTTTTTATAAAATAAGTGGAAGTTTTACATAAATGGATGAAATTTTAAATTGATCGATTACTTATTTT
>JBIOHI010000069.1:0-9543 GCA_044448845.1 Bacteroidia bacterium | reverse complement strand
TTGCCGATAAAAACAACATCAGCCTTTCGAGGTTAACGGAATTTTTTTACCGCAAAATAACCACGGGTCACTATACCAGCCTCGAAGATCTCCCGGTTGCTGATTGGGTAAATCTCATAGCAGAAGGAAAAGCCGAATACAAAACCAAAAAGAGTTCCCGTAAAAATCTGAAAGATGAATTCTATTCGTCAAAAGCATTGAGCATGGTTGCCGAAGATCAGGTTAAATACCCTTTGAAATCAAAATCACGGAAAAATCCTAAATCAAAATCTCATTCTTCAAAAAAGAAATGAAAATATTTCTTGATGCGAATATTTTAGTTTCAGTGCTCAACAAGGAATTTCCTTTGTTCAGTTATTCTTCGCGGCTGCTGAGTTTATGCGGGTCGAAGAAATATGATATCTTCACCTCACCGGTTTGCCTGGCCATCGCCTTTTATTTTGCCGAAAAGAAGAACGGAAATTTATTGGCAAGAAAAAAAATCGAACTGCTTGCCGAACATATTTCGATCACTGAAACAAACCAATCAACCGTTTCGAAAACCGTGCGGAATAAAAAAATTCATGATTTTGAAGACGGCTTAGAATACTATTCGGCTGTTCATTCGGGATGCAAATGCATTGTTACCGAAGATACCGGTGATTTTTATTTTTCGGAAATTGAAGTGCTGGGAACCGTGGAGTTTTTTGAGAAGTATGTTTTTTAATCTTTCGCAGCTTCTTCCATCATTTTGTGTGCGAGTTCTTTTCCGAGATAAACATCAATTATTTTGTGAATGAGATATAACACCGGAGTTAAAACTATTGCCACGATGAATTTATAAATATAATTCACCACACCGATACCAAGCACCAATTTCAAACTCCAACCAGAGCCAAGGTAAAACGCAATGAACAGTACCACGAAACTATCTACAAACTGCGAAACCAGCGTGGAACCCGTAGAGCGAAGCCACAACATTCTTTCACCGGTGCGTTTTTTCACCGCATGAAAAACATACACATCCACCAACTGCCCGATCAGGAAAGCAACGAGCGAACCGATGATGATCCAAAGTCCCTGGCCAAAGATTGCATTAAAAGCCAATTGCATATTTACATCGCCCTGCGAAGTCTTTTTGATGATCCAGAAGTCGGATGGCGTAAGGTGAATCGTTACATACACGGCTGCAAACGCATACGCCACAAGGCCTGCCGCGATATAAGAAAATAATCTTACCCCGTTGTGCCCGAAATATTCGTTGATAATATCGGTCATAATAAACACAACCGGCCATAGCAAAACGCCTGCAGTTAAATTCAGGGAAAGTATATTTCCGAAAATATTCCAGTTGAGAGGATTCAATCCAAGTGTTTTTTCAAATGAAAAAATCTTCACTCCAATAAATTCAGCGATGATGGCGTTGGCGATAAAGAACGAACCGAGTACGAGAAATAAAATAGTGCGTTTGTTTTCTTTCACGGAAGGTTAGTTTGTGGTTTGTTGTTTGTAGTTTGAAGTTGGGCTATCGAATTTAATAACTCAATAACCAAATAACTTAATAACTTTTTAAATTTCAAACTCATCTCCAATTTTCGGAATATCTATTTTACAGGAATAACCGCGTTCGATGAATTTAGTTTTAAAATGTTCCTGAACTTCTTTTTCGCCATGCACCAAAAAAATTTGTTTCAGCTTTTTCTTATCCTGGCATTCGAGAATTTTGAATATACCTTCATAATCGGCATGGGCGCTGTAATAATCCATGACCTCTATTCCCGCTTTCACGGGGTATTCTTCTCCAAAAATTCTCACAACCTTTTCTCCGTTACGCAATTTTCCACCTAAACTTTCAGGAGTGCAATATCCGACAAACAAAATGGTGTTGCGCGGATTTCCGATATTGTTTTTGATGTGATGTTTTATTCTTCCTGCTTCTGCCATGCCGGAAGCCGAAATGATGATGCACGGTTCTTTGAGATCATTCAGTTTTTTTGATTGCTCCACATCTGAAACATAAATGAGATTCTTGAAATGAAAAGGTGAAGAATAACTGCTGATGTAACTGATAAATTCCTGGTTGTAACATTCCTTATGTTTCTCAATGACCCCGGTAGCTTTTACCGACAAAGGACTGTCCACAAAAATTTTCAACGCAGGAATCTTTTTTTCTTCATACATCTTGTCAATAGCGTAGATCATTTCCTGTGTCCGGTCAACACTGAATGCCGGAATAATGAGTTTGCCATGATTTTCGAGGCAGGTCTTTTTGATCACATCAAGTAAAAGTTTTTCCGTATCGGCTGTTTGCGGATGCAGGCGGTCACCGTAAGTTGATTCGCACAAAAGAAAATCACATTGCGGAAACGGCTGCGGGTCACAAAGGATCGGATCGTTATATTTTCCAAGATCACCCGAAAAGGTGAGATGAAATTCGGATGAATCTTTTTTCATGAAAGTGAGATTTACGATGGTACTTCCAAGTAAATGACCGGCATCGGTAAAAAGTAAAGTAACATCCTTGTCGATCACAAATTTTTGATTGTAATTAACCGGAACCATCAATTTCAATGCCTGTTGCACATCATCGGTATCATAAAGCGGTTCGAGCAACGGTTCGTGTTTTTTGATCCTGCGTTTGTTCAGGTATTTCACATCGTCATGCTGGATGTGTGCCGAATCCATCAGCATAATGCCGCAAAGGTCGATAGTGGCAGGTGTGGCAAATATCTTCCCGGTAAAACCTTCATTTACGAGCCTCGGGATCAAACCTGAATGATCAATATGAGCATGAGATAAAATTAAAAAATCGATGGCAGAAGGTTCAAAGCCGAATACCCGGTTGAGGTTTTCCCGGTTGGATGTTTTTCCTTGAAACATTCCGCAATCCAGCAATATTCTTTTACCGGAATCCGTAGTGATCAGATGCTTGCTTCCGGTGACACACTGGGCGGCTCCAAAGAACTTTATTTTCATTTAAATGGTGGTTTGACGTTTTTCAAATGTAAGCTGAGGGCGGAAATTACCGATGAATTTTCTTAATTTTTCCTTAATTCGTCAGAAAATAGTTCATTTCTTGTATTAAATACTTATTTTTGATCACCAATATTTTATATCTCTTCGTGCAGAAATTCGTTTGTACTTTAATTATTGTTTTCATTTCCGGACTTCTTCCGTTTTCGAACATTCATGCACAACAGTTTTCTATTACCCCGGATACCGTTTTATGTAAAGGAAATTCCATCAAACTGAAAGCAAACATCATCGGTGCGATCAATACTACCCATTATGCCATTCAAAGTTCAACCTTCCATTGGGATACTCTTTCGAATTACACTACACTGGATACAATGAAAGATGATGACGTAAGAGGCCCATTCAACATCGGTTTCACTTTCTCGTTTTTATGTAACAATTACACCCAGTTTTATATCAGTTCGAACGGGTGGATCAGCTTCGGAATACCCAATGATAATTCGTGGGTTGTAAAACCGATTCCCGGCACCGGGGTTGGAATTCCCCGCAACGCGATTCTCGGCCCTTGGGAAGACTGGGACCCGGCCATTGGTGGAACCATCAATTACGGAATGAGCGGAACTGCACCGTATCGAAAGATGATCATTGATTATATCAATGTTCCAATGTATGCTTGCCAGTCGCTCACCGGAACGTTCCAGATCGTTATCAATGAAACCTCGAATATCATTGATAATAATATTATCAATAAACCGTCGAATCCCGGGTGTAATTCACTCACCGGTATCAATGCCACCCAGGGACTTCACAATCTTACCGGTGATAAAGCATTTGTTTCCCCGGGCCGTAATGCAACACTTTGGTCGGCCAGTTACGAAACGGTTAAATTCATTCCCGACATTGATTCTTCCTATATTGTTTGGAGCAATTTTGATAATCTCAACGGGATTTTGCATAAGTGGTTCGGGCCTTCGGTGGTGGTCAAACCTGATTCATCCACTTTTTATATTGCCACACTTTACAAATGTGATGGAAGCAATTCCAATGCAAGGGTAAATGTAACCGTTATTCCCGGAATGCTCAGCTCACTGAGCAACCTCGACACTACAATATGTAAGGGACAATCCGTTCTGCTTCGTGCTTCTGCCACTGGAGGTAAAGCATGGAGTTATCATTATTACTGGCTGCACGATTCGACTATAACAACTACCGGAAATTTTAACACCAAACCCGATTCCTCTTTAAAATATGTGATGGTGGTGGATGATTATTGTTCGGTACCTGATACCCATTCCGTGAATATTAATGTCAGGCCTCCATTGAAAATTTCCGGATTAACCGATACCACTTTATGCTTCGGAACCTCCATTGATATCAAACCAAAAATGTCGGGTGGATTTGATTCCACCCGGGTTTTGAACTGGGGCTCATTTACAGGCAACAGCAAGATATTTGAACCTGTTGGTGATACCCTGATCCGTATTATACTTTCTGACAATTGCACCGTTTCTCCCGATACTCAAACCGTCAGGCTGCATTTGAGAAACCCGCTTTCGGTGACTACCAACGCTGATACAACCATTTGCCATGGAGATACATTGAGCCTTTTCACGATTACCTCGGGAGGTGATACCTCCAATTACAAATACAACTGGAATGCAGGAATTCCCGGTGTGGCTAAATTTGATTTCCCTCCCGACAGTTCCTCCACTTATATTGTCAAACTGAGTGATGGATGCACTCCAAAACCTGCTTTTGATTCCGTTTATATCCGGGTTAGAAGAGCTCCTAAAATAGGGATGCGCACTGACAGTACCATCTGCAAAGGACAGGAGATAAAACTTTTTGCATTACCGGTTCAGGGCGACACGGACGGAGTTGGTTTTTTATGGGATCACGGAATCGGATTGCAAAATTATTATATAGTTATTCCTGATTCGAATACCCGTTATAAAGTAAATTTAAAAGACCGATGCTTAAAATCGCCTGAAGAAGATTCGGTGAATATTTTTGTTCGGCCTTCACTTTCCATTTCCCTGAATGATACATTAATTTGTTATGGATCTTTGTTGAACCTGGTACCACTTGCTACCGGTGGTTTTGCACCCAATTATAAATTCACCTGGAATACCGGTTATAAAGGAGATACGCTGAGAGTTTCACCCATACAAAAAACAACTTACCGGGTTTTACTTTCTGATAACTGCACAAAACTCCCGGATTCAACATTTGCAATTGTTGATGTGCTGCCTCCGCTAATCGTAACCTTACCTCCCGATACCCTGATCTGTTCAGGAAATTACCTGAACATTACAGCCAATGCTTCCGGTGGCTTGAGGAATTACAATTACATCTGGAATAGTGTTTCAACCAATAATCCTGTTTACGGAATAAAAGCTTTGAATGATAATTTTATTTACATTGAAGTCACCGATGGATGTTCTTCACCCGCATTCGACACCATTCGAATTTCAACCCAACCATTGCCCATTCCGGTTTTTAATTCCAATGAGATTTCCAATTGCACGGAATCGAAAGTACAGTTCTACAATAAATCTTCCTATGCCGGCAATTCCATATTTACATGGGATTTCGGTGACGGAACTTTTTCAAACGACAGCGATGTGGTTCACCATTTCTCAACAGCAGGAACGTATAAAGTTAAGTTATTCATCAGTTCACCTATCGGATGCACCGATTCGGTTTCAAAAACGGTTACAACTACCATCAGGCAGGGAGCAAAAGCCAATTTCACCGCCTCCTCGTTTGATGTATCGGTGATTGATGCAAGAGTTGCATTTCAGACACTTTCGGGCGATTCGGTGAAACATACCTGGATTTTCGGGAATACGGGAATCCGGTCTTCTGAATTTTATCCGGTGATCACTTTCCCCGATACCGGAAATTACTTAGTGACGTTGATCGTTCAAAATCTTTCAGGATGCACAGACACTACCGGCAAATATGTGAGGGTCACGGATGTGTTCGAGATGTTCGTGCCCAATTCATTCACCCCGAATGGTGACGGAAAGAATGATATTTTCAAACCTGTAACGAGAGGCTTGAAAACATTCCGGTTGTCCATTATCGACCGTGGTGGCAATGTGGTATACGAAACGGAGGATGCGAAAAAAGGATGGGATGGAAAAATAAATAATGGTTCTGAAATTCCTACACAGGAAGTGTTTTTCTACCGCATTCAAACCACCGATATAACTGACCAGGCTCACGAATACAACGGAACCGTTACTTTGGTAAGATGATCTCAACTTAAAATCAGGAATAAGAAAATCTCCGTTAAATTTACTTCTTCTGTTTTCTGTAATTTTCCAAATCAAGGAAAATTTATTTCTTGATTTTTTTATACCCTGTAAGGCATATCGGAAATGTGTTGTTTTCAACGGTGATTTATATCATCGGCTTTTTTATTTTTTTTAATTTAATATTGCCCGCGTTTAAAAAATAAAAAAAATGACAAAAATAAAAGTAGCAAATCCCGTTGTGGAACTCGATGGCGATGAAATGACCCGCATTATCTGGAAATTTATCAAAGACAAACTGATCCTTCCTTACCTTGATGTGGATATAAAATACTATGACCTTGGCATGGAGAACCGCGATGCCACCAATGACCAGGTGACCGTGGATTCAGCCGAAGCAATTAAAAAATATCACGTGGGTATCAAATGCGCCACCATCACCCCCGATGAAGCACGTGTAAAAGAATTCAACCTGAAACAAATGTGGAAGTCGCCTAACGGAACGATACGAAATATTTTAGACGGAACCGTTTTCCGCGAGCCTATTGTTTGTAAAAATGTTCCACGCCTGGTTCCCAACTGGACTGCCCCTATTTGTATCGGACGTCATGCTTTCGGTGATCAGTACCGCGCCACCGATTTCGTCACCAAAGGAAAAGGAAAATTAACGATAACCTTTACCCCGGAGGATATGAGTGCACCTCAAACTTTTGAAGTATTCAATTTCAAAGGCGATGGTGTTGCTCTTGCCATGTACAATACGGATGAGTCGATCCGTGGTTTCGCATATTCCTGTTTCAACACCGCGTTGCAAAAGAAATGGCCTCTTTATCTTTCCACAAAGAATACGATCCTGAAAAAATATGACGGGCGCTTTAAAGATATTTTTGAAGAAATCTACCAGAAAGAATTCAAAGTAAAATACGAAACTGCCGGGATCACTTACGAGCACCGCCTGATTGACGACATGGTGGCAAGCGCATTGAAATGGCATGGAAATTTTGTTTGGGCATGCAAAAATTATGACGGGGATGTGCAAAGCGATACCGTTGCACAAGGCTTTGGTTCGTTAGGATTGATGACTTCCGTTTTGGTTACTCCCGATGGAAAAACCATGGAAGCCGAAGCCGCCCACGGAACAGTAACTCGTCACTACCGGGATCACCAGGCCGGCAAACCTACTTCTACCAACCCCATCGCCAGCATTTTTGCCTGGACCCGCGGGCTTGAATTCCGCGGCAAACTCGATGGCAATAATGAACTCATCAGTTTCTGCCAGGCCCTGGAAAAAGTTTGCGTGGAGACCGTTGAAAGCGGTAAGATGACCAAGGATCTTGCGATATGCGTTCACGGTAATAAAGTAACCTTAGGTGAACATTATTTGAATACGCAGGATTTTTTAGATGCCCTGGATTTCAACCTGAAAATAAAATTAGGAAAATAATTGAACGAAGTTCGTTCCTGGCGAAGCGAACAAAAAAGGTAAATTAATTGGTTATTGCGCCAGCTATACAAAAATCATGAAGGCCAGTAAAGTTACCAGCAAAAGAGCTGCACCGATAAAAAGTACATAACCGATACGTGTGAGTGTTTTCATGTGTGTGAAAATTTTATCCAAAATGAGTAAAAAAAATCATTTTTCCAAACTTTACCATTCACTGAAACTAAAATACCAGAAAATACGTAGTTGCCAATATTAGATCAGACAGGTTTAGTAATACTATCCGTTTCCAGGCAAGTACATCTGAAACACAGATACCGGCACGTCTCAGCATGAATGAAACTTTACTGCTCTAAACCTGTTTATACTGTCAGATTTGTTTGAATGACTGAAACAGCTGATACAAAAAAAAGAATCATTATAATTGGTGGAGGTTTTGCCGGGTTACCGTTTATTCAACATCTCGACACGAATTATTTCTCTGTTTTACTGATCGATAAGCTGAACCATCACCAGTTTCAACCCTTATTTTACCAGGTTGCCACTTCACAGTTGGAACCGTCAAGCATTTCATTTCCATTCAGAAAAGTTTTTCAGCACAAGAAAAATATGCAGGTCCGGATGGCGGAAGTTTCGGAAATTAATTCAGGTACAAATAAAGTAATAACCAATATCGGAAATTTTCAATACGATTTTCTTGTCATCGCTTCAGGATGTAAAACAAATTTCTTTGGAAATGATGAACTAATGAAAAAGGCATTGCCCTTAAAAACCATTTATGATGCCATCACCATCAGGAACCAAATACTGGAGAATTTTGAAAAGTTCTTATCAGTTCCTGAACATGAAAAAGAATGTTTACTTAATATTGTGATTGCCGGTGCCGGACCGACAGGAATCGAACTGGCAGGTGCGTTTGCCGAGATCAAAAAAAATATTCTTCCGAAAGATTATCCCGGAATTGATTTCACTAAGCTGAATATTATTTTAGTTGAAGGCAGTAAATATCCATTGAGCAGTATGAGCGGTAACGCTCAAAAATTTTCCGCGAAATACCTGGATCAACTTGGCGTGAAACTGTTGACCGAAGTATTTGTAAACAACTACGATGGCAACGAAGCGTCATTAAGTAACGGGCAAAAAATAAAAACGAAGAACCTTATCTGGACTGCCGGTGTTACCGGAAATATCATTAACGGGCTGGGTCCGGAATCCATTACGAGAGGACGGATCAACGTAAACCGGTTCAATCTTGTTGAGGATTATCCCGATATTTACGCGATCGGGGATATCGCTTTCATGCACACCCCTAAATATCCGAGTGGACATCCGCAGGTTGCCAATGTCGCCATCGGCCAGGCAAAGAATCTTGCCCGAAATTTTAATGCCATGATCAAAAATAAATCTTGGAAAGAATATGAATATACCGACCTCGGTTCGATGGCAACCATTGGAAAAAATAAAGCAGTGGTTGATTTCCCGTTTATGAAACTTAAAGGCCGCCTCGCGTGGTTTATTTGGATGTCGCTTCATCTTATGCTCATCTTAAGTGTAAAAAATAAACTGATCATTTTCATTAACTGGGCATGGAGTTATTTGACAAAAGATACTTCACTGCGATTGATCCTGAAAAAAACAAATAATTAAATTTGCAAAACATGACACCCAAAATTTATTACGAAACCGTTTCCGAAGCAATAAAAAAACTTCGTGACAAAGGTTTTACAACTGATTTCAACCTGGAAGAAAATTGCATTGTTTGTAATTTAGAAAAATTCAAAACGGATGAATTTGAAATTACGGAGATTTACAGATACGAAGGAGATACTGATCCAGCTGATGAAGCAACAGTTTACGGCATTCGATCAAAGAACGGGCTTAAAGGAA
>JBIOHI010000068.1:0-9582 GCA_044448845.1 Bacteroidia bacterium | reverse complement strand
ACATTCATTCGGAAGTAAAAACACTCGACCGCGTGGAAATTTTACGTGAACTCCGTTTAGGAAAAATTGATGTGCTGATCGGTGTGAATCTTTTGCGCGAAGGCCTCGACCTCCCGGAAGTTTCGATGGTGGCCATCCTGGATGCCGATAAAGAAGGTTTTTTAAGAAGCCAGAGTTCACTGATGCAAACCATTGGACGTGCAGCGCGTAACGAGCGTGGCAAAGTGATCATGTATGCCGACAAGATCACCGAGAGCATGCGAAAAACCATTGAGGACAATGAATACAAACGTTCGAAACAGATCGCGTACAATTTAAAACACGGCATCACACCAACCACAGTCATCAAATCGAGAGGCGATATTTTCAAACAAACTTCCATCGCGGATTCCATCAGCGGAAATGAACTGAAATATTATGTGGAGCCGGAAGAAAACATCAATGTAGCAGCGGATCCGGTGGTGCAGATGATGACACCCGATCAATTGAAAAAGGCGATCGAAGAAACTCAGAAGCGAATGAACAAAGCCGCGAAGGATCTGGATTTCATGGAAGCTGCGCGGTTGAGAGATGAAATGTTCTCGCTGCAGAAATTGCTGAAGTAACGCGGTCAGACGCATTCCGCGTCAGACCGCTAAAACAAAACCCTGGAGATTCCTCCATTGATTTTGAATGATGGCTAATAGCAATTTTAACAATGAACTTGCTTTTCATAAATATTTTATACTTTTGGCCGCTTTTCAAAACAGGCATAATTTCTTACAACAAGACTTAAAAAACTATTTTATGACACTATTTCTTACCCTACTTGGATATATTATTTTAAGCAGCTTAGGCTTGTGGCAAGCAATCTTTCCAAATTCTGTAATCACTTTTTATTCGAGGATGTATAAAGGAAAAGCTAAGATGCCTCCAACCACGGTAATCAGAATAATAGGAGTTGCGTGGGTAATCGTTATCACCGTGCTTCATCTTTATCCCGTGAATTTATTTTTGCGTTAGAAGTACGCCAGGGGCCAATCCCGCTTTTCTTTCTGTGGTCATCTTAATTTTCAATAAAAATTAGGCACAGGCAAATAGTTTGGGGATTCTGAACACGTTACAATCGCGCTTGCAAATTGCCCGTTCATTCGTTTAATTCACGAATTGATTTTTTTCAAAATACGATTCGGTGATCTATCCAAAAAATATTGAACAAAAACTGGAATTCGACCAGGTAAAAAACCTCGTGGCTCAAAAATGCCTGAGCGATCCGGGTCGTGAATACATAAGTAAAATAAGGTTTGTCAACCGGTTCGATGTGCTCGAAAAGATGTTGAAACAGGCTGATGAATTTAAAAAGATCCTTTCAGAGGATGACCCGTTTCCATCCGATAATTATTTTAACATTCAACCATTTTTTTCAACTATTGCGATAGAAGGAAGCTTTTTACAGGAAGAAAATTTTTACCAACTGCTTTTGATGCTTCAAACTTTTCGCAGCATTTATAAATACTTTGATGAACGCAAAAATAAATATCCGCAACTTGAAATTTTATTTTTGGATATTCAGTTTCATTCCGAACTGATCAAATCAATCGCTGCGGTCATCAACGAGGAAGGAAAAATGCGGCCGGATGCCTCTCCAGAACTTGCCAGGATCTCTTCCAAAATAAATGAAAAAGAAAAAGAAGTTCGATCCAAGATCAATAAAATATTTTTGAAAGCGAACGAAAATTCCTGGCTGGCTGATTCCGGAATTTCCATCCGAGACGGGCGATTGGTGCTGCCGGTGCTCGCTGAGCACAAAAGAAGCGTAAGTGGTTTTGTGCATGATGAATCTGCCACCGGGCAAACATTTTTTATCGAACCCGCTGAAGTTTTTGAACTGAATAACCTGGTTCGCGAATTGCAACTCGATTACCAGCGCGAACGAAAAAGGATCCTGATTTCGCTGACTTCTTCCCTCCGGCCTTTTTTACCCGAACTTCAAAAATACCAGCACCAACTGGCGCTGATCGATTTTATCAGGGCAAAGGCATTATTCGCACTCGATATTGATGCGAATCTGCCAATTTTAAAAAATGCCCCGGGAATAAAATTAGAGGAAGCGAATCATCCGTTACTTTTTTTAAATCACAAAAAAGCAGGATTGAAGATCGTTACACTGAACATCGAACTGAACTCCGAAAAAAGAATCGTGGTTATCTCCGGTCCGAATGCAGGCGGCAAATCGGTCTGTTTGAAAACGGTCGGACTGCTGCAACTGATGCTGCAAAGCGGATTCCTGATACCGGTGAGACCACACAGCGAATGCGGAATTTTTAAAGAATTGATGGCCGACATCGGTGACGAACAATCCATCGAGAACGACCTGAGTACCTATAGTTCGCACCTGGTGAACATGAAATATTTTACGGATTTTGGAGGAACGCAATCACTTTTTTTAATTGATGAATTCGGAACCGGAACAGACCCGCAGTTTGGCGGCCCGCTGGCTGAATCGATTTTGAAAAAACTGAATGAAAAAAGATCCTTTGGGGTGGTGACGACCCATTACAGCAACCTGAAGAATTTCGCATCCGAAACTCCCGGGCTGGAAAATGCGTGCATGCTTTTTCACCACGAAAAAATGCAACCGACTTATGTTTTGGAACAAGGGAAACCGGGAAGTTCGCATGCTTTCGAGATTGCTGCAAGAACCGGGTTGTCGAAAGAGATCATTGATTATGCCAAAATAAAAGTGGGTGGTCAGCAACAAAAGCTGGATGATATTTTAATTGAACTCGAGAATGAAAAAAGAAAAGTGTATGAGTTGAAAACCGGTTACGAGGGTAAATTATCAAAACAAAAAAACAGTATTGATGAATATACCAAACTGAAATCGGAACTGGATCTCAACAAAAAGAAAATTCTTAAAGATGCAAAGCTTGAAGCCCTTGCCATCATTACTGAAGCCAACAGCCGCATTGAAAACACCATCCGCGAATTGCGCGAAAAAAACGCGGATACCGAAACCATGCGTTCGGTGAGAAAAAATATAAAAGAAGTTACTGAAGAATTAAAAACAGAAACTTCTCCTCTTCTGATTGAAAATGTAAAACCGGAAACTCATCTCCTCACCAATTCACCTCCCGACAGCTATCGGGATCACAACTTAACGATTGGTTCGCGCGTTCGACTCAACGGTCAAATGAACGAAGGAGAAATTGTTGAACTGAAAAAAAACAAGGCATTTGTTTCATTCGGTGAAATGAATTCGTGGGTGGAATTGAAAAAACTGGAGATCGTGGCAGGTACGAAAAAAGAAACAACGTTAAAAACAACAACCAAAGGAATTGACATGAATGAGAAACTCCGTAACTTCACTACTGACCTCAATATTATTGGCATTCGCGGTGAAGATGCTGTTCGGCAAGTTCAGCAATTCCTTGACGATTCATTTCTGCTTGGATTCAAACAAGTTCGCATTGTGCACGGAAGAGGGTATGGAATTTTAAGAAAACTGGTGCGCGAACATTTGAAATCACAACATTTTGTACTTAATTTCACCGATGAACACATCGACCACGGTGGTGACGCAGTTACATTGGTGACATTGAAAGTTTAAGTCATTTCGGGCGGAGTCGGGAAATTATAAGGAGTTAAAATTCTGAATTAAAAATCGCGGATGTTCCGCTCAAAATAAAAATATGAATAAAACAGTCCGTAGTTTATTGAATCCATTTAAATGGATCCGTGCCAACAGGCTTGCCAGGCAGGATTCCGGTTACGACAAATCCAGTTCCGATATGGAATTATCCTTGTATTCGAAGATACTGAAAAACGACATGCTTCATTACGGCTATTTTGAGAATCCTGAAATTTCCACTGATGAAATTTCCATCAGTCAACTGGAAAATGCACAAATAAAATATGCAGAGAATATTATTGATCAATTGCCGCATCCCAGTGGAAATATTCTGGATGTCGGTTGCGGAATGGGCGGTTTGTCGGCCATGCTGAAGAAGAAAGGACATTCGGTGGAAGCCGTTACTCCCAACAAACGACAAGTAAATTATATCAAACAGAAATACCCGGAGATACCTGTTCATCAATTCAGGTTCGAAGATTTTAATTCAGATAAGAAATTCAAAACGATCATTAATTCCGAGTCGCTTCAATACATCAATCTGAAAACGGCTTTTGCAAAAGTGGATTCTCTAACCCTGCCTGATTCACGATGGATCATCGTAGATTATTTCCGACTCAATGATTCAGGAATTAACAAATCAGCACACCTGTTTGAGGATTTTATAAAAGCAGTGAACGAATCGAAATGGAAGATCATTTACGAAAAAGAGATCACGCAAAATGTGTTGCCGACACTACGGATGATCAACCTTTACGTGGAGCGATTCATTTTGCCCGTTAAAGAATACGGATGGAACAAGCTCCGTTATAAAAAAGGATGGCTCTACTATTTGCTTGATGACCTGAGAGATTCCGTTGATAAAAAATTCACCAAAGAACTGGCTTCCGTTGACCCGGAAAAATTTTTGCGGGAGAAAAAATATGTGATGTTCGTGCTGGAGAAAAAATAGAAAGAACCACGGCATTAGCTCTAAAACCAGAGAACAAAATATTTTTCCAAGCTAACGCTAACGTCAGCGCAGTATTGCGGACTGGTGTGTTAGTGTCAGTTTAGAATTCTAAAATTTTATTGAAACGATAAATTTTCTCAGCGACACTCTGCGTTTAATAGCATTCTTAATTTTTCAGCGTTCTCAGCGGTTATTTTTTACCGCAGAGAGCGCAGAGTTTTTCGCAGAGAATTAGAATTTCAAAACTTCATTTTAATTTTTATTTTTGAACCCCATGACAAAGAAAACCGCCAATGAAATAATGCTTCCGGATGAAGTGGTTATCAACAAAATTTACCCTATCAGAAATCAAAAAGTAATGCTCGATAGAGATCTTGCTGAACTTTATGGTGTTGAAACAAGGGTATTAAATCAAGCGGTTAAAAGAAATATTGAAAGATTTCCCATTGCTTTTATGTTCAAGTTCACTGAAAAGGAGCTGGAAAATTGGAAATCACAATTTGTGACATCCAATTCCATAAAAATGGGGTTACATAAATTACCAATGGCGTTTACCGAACATGGCGTGCTAATGCTCCCAAGTTGACGCTAACATTGGGGCGGCATTGCGGATCGCTGTGTTAGTGTCAGTTTGGAATTCCAAAATTTTATTTATTTTTTTATTTTTGAACCCTATGACAAAGAAAACAGTCAATGAAATAATGCTTCCGGATGAAGTGGTTATTAACAAAATCTACCTTATCAGAAATCAAAAAGTAATGCTCGATAGAGATCTTGCTGAACTTTATGATGTTGAAACCAAACAACTGAAAAGACAGGTAAATAGAAACATTGAACGATTTCCGAAAGATTTCATGTTTGAAATGAGTCAATATGAATTTCAAAATTGGAGGAGCCAATTTGGCACCTCCAATTTATCAGATAAAATGGGGTTGAGATATCCTCCATATTGTTTTACTGAACATGGTGTGCTCATGCTTTCAAGCGTTTTAAACAGCCCACGAGCTATTCAGGTGAATATTCAAATTGTTCGCATTTACACCAAACTGCGTGAAATGCTTTTAACACACAAAGACATTTTACTGAAACTGGAGGAAATGGAAAAGAAAATCGGAAAACAGGATAATAAGATAAAACTTGTTTTTGATTATCTGAATCAATTTATCAAACAACAGGAAAAGCCCAGAAAGTTTATTCGTGGTTTCAGAAATGAAGAGAAACAAAAGTAAAAATATTTAATGCGTTAGCCCAAAGCTGGCTAATATCAGCATGGTCTTGCGGGCAGGTCTGTTAGTGTCAGTTTAGAATTCTAAAATTTTATTGGAACAAAAAAAATTCTCAGCGACACTCTGCGTTTAATAGCATTCTTAATTTCTCAGCGTCCTCAGCGGTTATTTTTTACCGCAGAGAGCGCAGAGTTTTTCGCAGAGAAAAAACTAACCCACTCCATTTAAAACAGTATCAAACCGAGAACAAAATATTTTCCTTAATTTGCCCTCCTATTTTATGGATGCAGAAAGATTCAGGTTAATTATTGTAGAAAGTGATTTTGGTGCGGGAAACAAAGGAGCAGCGCTTGGCCCGCAGGCTTTGCTGGATGAATTAATTCAACGGAATTTTAAGAAGATCGACCTCCAGAATTACTTACGCATATCCCCGCTCATCCTCGCCCCAAGCACCGAAACCCCTTACGGAAAGAATATTGAGAACATAACCAATTATCAGTTGAAGGTTTGTGAAAACATTTCGGCAACCATCAGGGAAAATAAAATTCCATTCATTTTTTCCGGTGATCACAGCAGCGCCAACGCGCTCATTTCGGGAGTAAAAGATGTTTACGCCAACAACCGTATCGGTGTGGTTTGGATCGATGCACATGCCGATCTTCATAGCCCATACACCACGCCATCGGGCAATATCCACGGAATGCCCATTGCAGCTTTGATGGGAAGAGACCATATCGAAATGCAAAAGAACCAGCCTAAGGAGATCACCAAACGATTATGGGAAACCCTGAAACGGCTTGGCAGAAGGCATATTACACCGAAGATCCAGGGGGAAGACCTCGTTTTCATTTCTTTGCGCAGTTCCGAAAAAGAAGAAGAACGCATCATCGTGAAAGAAAACATCAGGGTATTTAATCCATCGGCCATAGCCAATGTTGGAATAGAAGAGATCGCACAACTCACAAAAAAGCATTTAAAAAATTGCGAATACATTTATGTTTCGTTTGATGTGGACGCACTCGACCCAGGTGTTTCAAAAGGAACAGGGACACCGGTGGAAGGTGGCTTGACACTTGATGAGGCGACTTACCTTTTTCGTTCCTTCTTATCTCTTGAAAACCTTGCGGGAATTGAGATCACGGAGATCAATCCGAATCTGGATGCGGAAAAACCAATGCAAAAAGTGATCGCGGATCTGCTCGAGAAAATTTGAATTTATAATTCCAACAAAAATTTCATGGTATCAACACCGTCTGCATAATCGGATAATTCCGGGAATTGCGATTGACCAAAACGAACACTTCCGGGAATTCCAATCTCACTAACTACGCATTGAATTTCTTCTTTTCTGTTTGAAATTTCATTTTTAACAAATCCCAAAGAATCATAAAATTCAAAATTCAAAACACCGGGAAAGGCTGCAATTCCTTTGTCTTCTTTAACGATCAGAAAATTGTTGTCAAAAAACGGAACCTTATTCATCAGGAATATCGTTTTGCGGTAATTATAATTGTTCGCATATTTATGGTGATGTATAACCGGGAAAAAAATTTCGATTCCTTCAAAGAATTTTGATAAATCGAATCCTTTGGGAACATACATTTTTGAAACATTACGGCAACCAAATCCAAAATAGGAGAAAATATCTTCGCCAAGTTTTTCAAAATCACCTTTTTTCTCATCGCCTGACAATACGGCAATACTATTCCGGCTCTTGCGCAACAGATGCGGCTTTCCGCGAAAATAATAATCAAAATAACGGTTGGTGTTATTGCTTCCGGTGGCGATCACTGCATCAAAATCTTTTGGCAAACGTTCGTTGCAGATCTGTATTTTATTTTTCAATTCGGGTTCGATCTCCCTCAATTCATCAGTGATCAATTTCATTAATACCGCATCGCTTTCTGAGAATTTCACGATGGCTTTATTTCCTGTGGCGATCACACAAATGAGATCGTGCAACCCGACCAGCGGTATGTTCCCGGCCATGATGATGGCTATGCTCTTCTCGAGCCCCGAAGTTAATTGGTATTTCGACAACCATTTTTCAATTTTATTTTCATCCAATGCATTTGCCCAGGATGAAATTGCAAGCTTTATATTATCAGGCGTAAACCATTTGTTTCGGATATATGCTTCTTCTATTTTCCCCTGACAAGATTCGGGCAATTCAGCCAATAATAAACCTAACCGGGCAATCACATTTTTTCTTTGCTGAATATTCACATTCGCTTTTTTAAATAAATTTCATTTGCAAATCAACAAAAGATATATTGCATTATTAAAAATAAAAACCCATGGCTATAAAAATCACCGAAGAATGTATCAATTGCGGGGCTTGCGAACCCGAATGTCCGAACAATGCCATTTACGAAGGCGGCTCTGAATGGGCCTGGATGGATGGAAATAAACTAAGCGGAACCATTACCTACAATGGTGAATCGGTTGACGTTTCGGCACGGAATGCCCCGGTCTCAAACGACCTGTATTACATCGTTCATTCAAAATGCACCGAGTGCGAAGGTTTTCACGAAGAACCGCAATGTGCAGCCGTTTGCCCTGTTGATTGCTGTGTTCCCGATCCCGAATACGTGGAAACAAAAGAAACTTTACTGGAGAAAAAAAATCTCATGCACAGTTGATAAAAAACAGGTCAACAAAATTTACCTAAATTCAGTTAGGAGTTTTATTCATCTCATCGAGAATGAATTGTGCATGTGCCACTTTCTGCAATATCCAGAAGACATAGCGAATGTCCACTCCCACCGAGCGGCTGTATGTTTCATTCCAGGCATAATCATTAATGGTGGCCGTATAAGCACGATCGAAATTCACACCCACCAGTTCTCCCTCCGAATCTAAAACCGGGCTTCCGCTATTGCCACCTGTCGTATCGAGATTGTATAAAAAGTCAACCGGTATATCCGATGAGTCGGGTAAAGCATACGCACCGAAATCTTTTGCCGCGTACAGTTCTTTGATTAATGGCAGGAGTTCATAATCTTTTCCGTCTTCTTTTTGAATAACACCCCGAAGGGTGGTGAAAGGTTTTAAATAAACGGCATCATCGGGCGAATAGCCGCGAACAAATCCGTACGTGAAACGAAGCGTGCTGTTCGCATCAGGGATGAATTGTTTCGATTTCCAAATTGATTTAGCTTCCACATATTTAGTCATCAATAAATTTATTTCACTGTTTCTTTTTGCGTCTTCATTGTCATAGAAATTAATTTCTTCATTAAGCGAAGATGCAAGTCTTAATAATGGATCATTCAACTTAAAAAGTTTTAACAAATCTTTATCAATCAAATTCTTTATAAATTTCTCATCGGCAAATTTTGATTTCTTATAAATATTATCAATTTTCTTCGATAGCCCATTTTCATCCTTCACCTCTTTAAAAAATTCAGAAACACTTTTTACGTTGTTATCAGAATTAAAAAGTTTTGCATCTTGAAACATTTTCTTTAATGCACTTTTTTCATAAGCTAAATTATACTGACTATAAAGTCTGGAGTAATCCGAAAATATGTTTTTCTTGTTCCTTGTCAAAAATTCTTTCTTTGCCGAATCGGTTCTCGTGGCACCGTAAGCATTTCGGTAATTGTCAATAATGGAAGCCATTTTCAGCACAGGAGTCAAATTATAAATATAATCGTACCACAAATTCCTTGGCGCAAATTTTATCACTTCATCATAAAGAATATTCAGTCGAGGAATCACCTCACCAAATTGTATTTTCAGTTTCGGATCGGAATTCACAAACGCCTCCAGTTGTTTTTGTTCTTTTTATT
>JBIOHI010000067.1:0-9644 GCA_044448845.1 Bacteroidia bacterium | reverse complement strand
GTATAATTATAACCTCCGGCTGAATTTTTTATATCTTTTATTTTCAGCCAGGGCGATTGAAAAATCTTTTTTTGCCCGGATATGGTTCCGTTCGTGAATTTGATGCTTGCACTATCCGCACTCATTGAAATAAAGGTGCTGTCATCGTTCACCGAATTAAATACAACGTAAGTCATTCCACCGTTTATTCCGCGTGCGTATGTCCAAATGGAATCTTTGGTAAGATTGAATCCGCCAAAATGCAAACTGTTATAATTTTCATTTCCCGCTGCAACGCAGATCATAAAACCTTTGCGCGAATTTACCAGGTAATCCAATCCTTGTTCGATCAATCCGCTTCCATCATGCGGGGTTCCGATATTGTAACCAACGCTGATATTTACCACGCAGGGTTTTCCGAGAGTGGTAGCTTTCTGATAAATATAATTGATCCCGTCAAGCAGAGCTTTGGAATCCTGGTAATAAGTAGAATCAGAAGTAAGCGATGCAGATGCCTTTACTGCAATGATATCCGCATCGTAAGCTATTCCACGCAGACCTGCGGCAGTTCCGGTAACATGCGTTCCGTGGCCATCATTGTCAGCCTCGCTTACGATACCAGGGTTTGTTAAAGCGGCATTGATCTGTGATTGATTCCATTCCGAACCATAATTAAAATTTAGTGGGGATGTTCCTGAAGATGAAGTTTGATCCCAGATTGAAAGAAACCGGGTTTGCGTTGAATCATTTTTTTTCCTGAAATCGGGATGGATAAAATCAAACCCAAAATCATACACTCCAACAATCACACCTTTGCCGGTGTAAGGAATTCCCCCGGGCAGATCTCCGGCATTCACCCTGTCGGCCCCGATAAGTTTTCTTCCTTTATCGTTGCAAACTTTCATTCGTTGCGATGATTCGACTTTTACAATTTCATTTTCGGACGCAAATGACAGGATCTCGCTTAAAGGAATTACAGCAGTATAAATTTTACCAATCACCGAATGGATTTGTCCCCGGTGTTTTGTGATGATTGCGGCAACGTTTGATGAATGCGATTTAAAAATTATCGGAATAAATGGATTGGCAACCGGACCATTCTTGAAAAGATTTGGTTGCTGATTGATTAATTCCTGGGGTTCTGCAAGCCAAAGTTTTAATTGTGAATCCATTTTATCAAAGCCAGTAATTGGATTTTGAGCGCCTAATTTCATCGCCATTAAAAATAAGCAAAGCGAAAATAACAGATTACTTTTTTTCATGATTCGATTTACTCTTTAAAGGTCAATAGAAGTTTACTTTAAAAAATGTTTTAACAAATTAAACGTTTCTTCACGAAAAATCCTGAAAATAAAAAATCCGTGAAAGTTGGTTCAAGGTCAACTATTTTCGTCCGGATTCTCTTTTGTATAGATCAGCGGTAATCTCCAGTTCTTGTATTTAGCACCAACACGGATCAGAACAATAACAGCACCTGCGATGAGACTGGCGATGTTGTGATCGGAAATTAATTTGGCCGCAACGAAATAAACTATGCCGCCCGCAATACTTGCCGAAGCGTAAATATCTTTCCGGAAAACATACGGAATTTCATTGAGCAGCACATCGCGCAAAATTCCCCCGAAGCAACCCGTCACTGTTCCAAGGGCCACGCAAACCACCGGGTGCAAATGAAACTGCAAACCTTTGGTAATTGCAACCATGGTGAAAACCGCCAGCCCGATGGTATCCATCCAGAAAATTATTTTGGCGTATGCATGAAAATAGTGATGAAAGAAAAGCGCGAAAAGATAGGTGATAAATATGGTTGCAATGAGGTTGATGTCGAGCAGCCAGCCCACCGGGAAACTTCCTATCAGCATGTCGCGGATGGTACCACCGCCAATGGAAGTAACGAATGTGATGATGAGCACGCCAAAAACATCGAGGCGTTTTTGCATGGCCGAAACCGCTCCCGAAAAAGCGAACGAGATGATGCCGAGAATTTCTACGATGATGATCAATTTCATGAGTGTTCAAATATAATTTCTCGATTTGATTTGGGAGCATGAAAAAATAAGATTTGAAAATAAATTATTTTGTTGAATTTTTGAAGATAACAATCTCATAAAAAAATGTTATTTGCGAAGCAGTAAAATTAATCGAATAAAATATGCCCAAAGTATTGATCGTAGATGATGAAAAAGCCATCCGTAACACCCTGAAGGAAATCCTGGATTACGAAGGTTACACCGTGGAAGAAGCCGCAGATGGCCAGGCAGGACTGGAGAAGATCGAAGCCGAAGAATATGCAGCCGTTCTTTGCGATATAAAAATGCCGAAGATGGATGGCATCCAGCTTATGACAAAAGTGAAAGAGATGGATGACGATGTTCCGTTCATTATGATCTCGGGTCACGCCACCATCGACATGGCGGTGGAAGCCACGAAAAAAGGAGCGTTCGATTTCATTTCCAAGCCACCGGATCTTAACCGTTTGCTCATCACGCTTCGAAATGCCATCGACAAAAAATCACTGGTGATCGAAACGAAAGTATTACGGAGAAAGATCGGGAAGACCCGCGAGATCATCGGGGAATCACCCGTCATTCAGAATATCATCAATACCATTGAAAAAGTTGCACCAACCGAAGCACGGGTTCTCATAACGGGAGATAACGGAACCGGGAAAGAATTAGTCGCTCGTTGGATCCACGAAAAAAGCAACCGTGCACAAAATCCGCTCATCGAAGTGAACTGTGCTGCCATACCCACCGAACTCATCGAAAGCGAATTGTTCGGTCACGAAAAAGGAGCGTTCACTTCAGCGATGAAACAACGCATCGGGAAATTTGAACAAGCGAACGGTGGTACTTTATTTTTAGATGAAGTGGCTGATATGAGTTTGTCGGCACAGGCAAAAGTTTTGCGTGCGCTGCAGGAAAATAAAATTACCAGGGTAGGTGGCGAAAAAGATATTGACGTGGATGTGCGCGTGATCGCAGCTACTAACAAAGACCTCAGTAAGGAAATTGAAAAAGGAACGTTCCGCATGGACCTTTACCACCGGTTAAGTGTAATATTGATTCATGTTCCTTCGCTCAACGAACGAAAGGACGATATTCCATTATTGGCTGAGCGTTTCGTAAAAGAAATTTGCGAGGACAATAATATTCCGCGCAAAGGTTTTACCCTCGGTGCATTCAACGAACTGAAAAAAATGAACTGGACCGGAAATATTCGTGAATTGAGAAATGTTATTGAACGTCTCGTGATTTTAAGCGGAGCCAAGATCACGGAGGAAGATGTTTTGCGTTTTGCCAGCCAGGTGAACAACCAGGTAAACGAAAAAAGTGTGTTCGAAAAATTTGATACGCTCCAGGAATTCAAAGACCACGTGGAGAAAATTTTCATCGAAGAAAAGTTGAAGAAGAATGGTTGGAACGTGGCGAAAACGGCACTGGAGATAGACATCCAACGAAGTCATTTGTACAACAAGATCGAGAAATACAATCTGCGAAGAGGAGAGATGAGTTCAACGCTTAGCGAGTAAAAAGTTTAATGTTTAAAGTTAGACGCATTCAATTTTAAATTTTAAACTTGAAACTTTAAACTGTGATCGGAACGGATATTCATATTGCAAAGAAATTTCTCGAGAACGGAGAGCTCGTTGCCATTCCCACCGAAACAGTTTATGGTTTAGCGGCAAATGCATTTGACGAGAATGCTGTTCTTAAGATTTATAAAGTAAAAGATCGTCCGCGATTCAACCCGGTCATTCTTCACACCGATTCATTGGAGAAAATAAAAAGTTGGGGACTAAAAATTCCGGAGAAGATGAAAATGCTTGCGGATAAATTTTCTCCCGGTCCCATCACGTTTGTAATTCCAAAAAGTGAAAAAATTCCCGACATTGTAACAGCGGGAACCGATGCAGTAGCCATAAGAATTCCTGATCATCCTTTAACTTTGGAGTTGTTGAAGATGCTTGATTTTCCTCTGGCTGCTCCAAGCGCGAATCCTTCCGGTTTTGTTTCTCCAACTTCTGCCAAGCACGTGGACGAACAACTGGGAGATAAAATTCCGTACATTCTCGATGGAGGAGATTGCAAAATAGGAGTGGAGTCCACCATCATTTCTTTTTTAAATAAAACTCCCGAAATTTTACGTTTCGGTGGGCTCTCTCTTGAAAAAATAGAATCAGTTATCGGGAAGGTGAATTCAACAAAACCTCAAACTTCAAACCTCAAACTTCAAACTTCTGTTATTGCTCCCGGAATGCTTTCAAAACATTACACGACTAAACACAAACTCATCTTCGATTTCTATGAAAGGGAAATTGTGAAGTATGATGTTAACCGGATCGCGATCATTTCTTTTTATAAAAAATACGATTCGGTTCCGGAAAAAAATCAAAAAGTTCTTTCTCCTGAAAAAAATTTAGATGAAGCGGCACGAAAACTTTTCTCCGCTTTGCGCGAAGTTGATAAAATGGAAATAGATGTGATCCTTACCGAAAAGTTTCCGGAGGAAGGGCTCGGAAGAGCTATTAACGACCGGCTTCAGCGGGCTGGGGCGTAAAATATTCACCCCTTCTTCCTCTTCATTACAACTTCCTGCTGTCGTGTCGGAAGCCCGAAGGGCATCCCGTTGACGATTGGTACTTCGATCAGGTCGATATTCTCATCGCATTCAAATCTCAACTTCACTGAAATGTGATTGATGAGGTCAACGGCTTTTATTTTTTCGAGCGACCAAAGATCATACTGGTTCTTTTCCCCGATAAAACCGTCTTTGGGCGATTCGGAATTCACCGTGAGGTGCGGAAGTCCCGGATCGCAATCCGGAATTAAAGGCTTTTCGGTCTTCAATAAAATGTGGTAATGATTTTCGCCATTGAAACTGATGTTGAGTATTCCCCAAATACCGGGTTTGCCATAAATATGCATCAGGGCAACATACATATTAATGGGAGAATTCGGAATATTTGCCGTGATGATCTTATCTTCCCCTTCCACGATCATCCGGTTGTTATAATCAAATATACGGATTACATCGGGACCTCCACAACAGCCGTGTTTCACGGCATAATAAATATCATGTTCGAGCGAAAGATCATCGCAATGCTGTTTGATAAAAATAGTTTTTGCCTTTGGATTCGAGAGTGGTTTTAATTCTATTTCGATGGAAACATTCTGCGTTTCATTCTTGGTAGAAGTATTTTTTACGGTGATGTATTTTGCAAGGTAATGTTCGCCTTCGTTGTGAAAAGGTTTCAGGAAAATGATCTTGTAATTGGTTTCAATAGTCTTGTACTTCCATCCCCCCGCGCTGTCTAATTTGTCGATCTGGATGGATGACCTGCCCGAATCGGTGTACAACGAATAATCTTCTCCCGCTTCCTTTGATGAATTTTCAAAACAACCAAAGAAAGAGATCAACGGAAACAATAGCAGGGCAATCGTTTTCATAATTCCATTTCAAAAGTAAACGAATTTCCCAAACAGCCAAAACTGATTTTACGTAAGCTTTACCTTGTATTTGGCAGCCATCTTTTCAATTTGTTCTTCACTGATGCCATGCGTATTTTTATTCCCGTGGTAATTTTCAACCGTGATCACGAACAAGGTATAATCAAATTCAGCAGCCATTTTAAAATAGGGTTCCATTTCCCACCCGAGGGTAAAGGTATTGTCCACGAAAATTTTTTCGCATTTATTTCTTAAACTGTTTCGCGTTTGCTCTTCACAGTTTTTATAAGCGAGGTGATTTTTGTCAAACTCAAAATGATAATTCCCGTTCTCATCCGTAAAATAACTGTCGATGGAGTGAACAGGGTATTTCCCGTTCTCGCTCAACACTTTTGCCAGGGCTGTTTTGCCGCTTCCTGGTAAGCCGCGAAGAAGGATGAGGGAGCTTTTATTATTCATAGATGAAGTTTAGATCAAGCGGCAAATTTAATCGAATGCTTCAATTGAGCTATTTTCTTTAACTCCGAAGGAGTTTAATATGAATAGAAAATTATAAACCACAATTTGTTAAGCTCCGTAGGAGCGAAATATTTTTAAGCCCTCTTCAGGAAATGATTTGTTAGTGAATGATGAAGCCGCGAACAGCACGTTCGTGGCCACGAAAGATTATAGTTTTCATTTAAAATGTGTCGTTTCAATATTTTTCAAGTTCTTCATAAAATAAAATCGCTAATTCATTTTCATTTACACCTAATAAATCAGCGGTTACTTTTTTTAAATTCATTTGGGAGGCATTTAAAAAAGTTATCAATCCGTCCAC
This sequence comes from Bacteroidia bacterium, assembly GCA_044448845.1. GTDB lineage: Bacteria > Bacteroidota > Bacteroidia > UKL13-3 > UKL13-3 > CAIUEQ01. The sequence goes on along the minus strand of JBIOHI010000067.1, from coordinate 3,395 downwards.
ATTTCTTTTTGTGTAGATCAACTTCGCGAATAATCCGCCAACAGAATAGGTTGATTTTACATTTCCATCAATTTTATAAGCGTTGTTTGAGAATAATTTATCGAACGTCAACGAGCTGTCCTTGTGAAGATGATCCTTCAGAGCGGTTAAATGATAGGATAACGAATGTCCATCGCTTCCACCTAAAAACGTTGCGATTCCTTCATCAGCAAAAGCTGTACTCGAATTGCGATCGCGAATGAGCAAATCCGTATATAAATGCACAAATTCATGATCATATTTTTCCATATTGTTTCCTGAAAAAATGATGTGGTCAAACCTGGAGTTTTTTCCTCCCCTGATCGCAAATCCACCTGTTCCTGCAAAAAACATATTGCCGATGTAATCGATTCCTTTTAATTGATAGACCTGGTAAGAATTTTTACTGGAAAAGAATACAATATTTTGAATGGGTTTCAGTTTGAAAAAGGCAGCCATGCTATCCGAAAAATGATTGGACCAATCTGCCTCTGTTCGATTAAACTGTTTTTCTTTTTCTTTATAAAAAATGACATTACCGATCTTCACTGAATACCAGTCTTTGATTATTTCATTGGTAATATTTTCAAAACGGATGCAGTTTTTGGTCCGGTCATAAACCGCTATTATGCTGTAAATGGCAATGATCGCATTATTGACCGAATCAACGTTTGCAGTAATTCCAATTGTTACTTTATACTTTCGGTGATCATCCATATTTATAATTCCTAAAGTGGAGATGTTATAAATCGTTGGGTATTTTTTTGCATTATCAATCCAAAAACTCAGATCGCTCATTAAAGAATTACCCCAAAGTTCATAATCACTTTTATCCCAATTTTTACTCATCTCATCATTAACTAAACTGTCAATGGCCATTTGAATTTTTACATTTAAATCGCTTTTAGGGGCACTGCATGATCCATGGTAAACATGAATCTGAGCGGTTAACAAGGAGGAAAAACTTAAGAATAATAAAAGAATTTGCGTCTTCATTGCACAGAAATCTACCAAATCTTCACTCTCACCGCATCATCCCTCCACATCTTATCGCCTTTTTTGATTCCGAAAGTTTGGTAAAACTCAGGCATGTTGGCAAGCGGGCCAAGCACACGGAATTTTGCAGGAGCATGTTCGTTGCTTTTGATTTGGTTAGCTATCGCTTCCGGCCTTTCATTCACCATCCACGCCAACGCATAGCCGAGAAAAAAACGTTTATCAGGATCCAGCCCGGCAACCACTTCCTTATTTTTATACTGATTGGTTTTCTTGAACGCTTCGTATCCCATCATGATGCCGCCAAGGTCGGCAATGTTTTCGCCCTGCGTTAATTCACCGTTGATGTGCAAACTATCAACCGCGATGTAGTCGTTGAACTGCTTCACGATCATTTTTGTTTTGGTGTAAAATTTTGTGCTGTCATCCGGAGTCCACCAGTTGTTGAGGTTTCCGAGTTCATCGTACTTGCTTCCTTGGTCATCGAAACCGTGGGTGATCTCATGCCCGAAAGTAGAACCACCGATCACCGAATATAGAATAGCATCATCGGCCAATTTCCGTTCGTAACCCGGAACGATGATGTTGCATCCGGGAACTACAATCTCATTATTCGAAGGATTGTAATAGGCATTGTAGGTTTGCGGATACATACTCCATTCGGTGCGGTCAACAGGTTTTCCGTATTTCGAGATCATGTAATTGAATTGCCATTTGTTGGCGCTCATAACGTTATTCACGTAGGAATTCCTGTCAATGCTCATCGAACTCATGTCTTTCCATTTACGAGGGTAACCTACTTTCATCACGATCGTATTTAATTTTTGCAGCGCTTTTGTTTTCGTGGTCTCACTCATCCAGTCTAATTTTTTGATCCGTTCGGCATACACATTTTTTACCGCGGTTCCTATCTCCATCAGTTTCTCTTTGGTTCCTTTTGGCAAATATTCACTCACATAAACCTGCCCGATGAGTTCCCCGAGCGAGCCGTCTGTTTGGCTAACAACGCGTTTCCATCTGGGTTTTGGCTCAGGTACTCCGCGAAGAATGGTGGTGTAAAAATGAAAGGATTCTTTGAAAGTTTTGTCGTCCATGTAACGTGCGAGCGATCGCAGGTGATGGTATTTCAAATAATCTTTCCAGTCATTTACTGAAAATGTTTTTAAGTAACCATTCAATGCGGTTAAGAATTCAGGCTGACCCACAATCACCGAATCCACATTTTTTAAACCGACTCCTTCCATAAAAATATTCCAATCGATGTTTGGAGTGGAAGAAAGAAATTGTTTATAGGCGATCTTGTTATAATTTTTTATCGGGTCGCGGGTGTCTTCGCGTTTGCGCGAGGTCATGGCAATCGCTGTTTCCAGCTTCATGAGGTTGGCAGCAGCCGGTTTTGATTTCGCTTCATCGTATCCTAATATCCTGAACATATTTTCGAGATGTGAAACAAATTCTTTCCTTATCATCATGGTGCGTTCATCCATATCGAAATAAAAATTCCGGTCGGGTAAACTCAACCCGCCCTGCCCGAAGAAAACAGCATTCTTGCTTGATATTTTATCATCCTGGCCCACACCGAATCCAAACAACGGACCGGAAGAAACTTTATGAAGATAGGCGGCAGCCCGGACAATTCCTTTCAGATCTTTTATGGCATCGATCATTTCCATGTCATTTTTGAGATCTGAAATTCCTTTTTTATTCAATGTAACTGAATCCATCCCGGTGAAAAAGAAGTCACCGACCTTTTGTTTGGCTGAACCTTTTTCGGCATTTTTTAAAGCGGACGATGATTCACAGATGTTTTTTATTTGCGCATTGATGGTATCCTGAATCAACTGCCAAAGGCCGTTACTCTGCTCGCTGGCAGGTATCGGATTTTCTTTGAACCATTTCCCGTTCGCGTATAAAAAAATATCGTCAACCGGATTTATAGTGGAATCGATATGAGCAACAAGCGCATCCACGGTATTCGTTTCGTTTTTGCGGGAAGAACAGGAAACCAGCATTGCTGTTATGCAGGCCAGTGCAATTATTTTTTTCATATTAAAGATTTGATGCGCAAAATATATTTTGTTTTTTGAAAACCCGATAAAATTTTTTTTGATTTTTAACGCACCTGTTTCCTGTTTCTCCATTTTTTTATTCCTTCGAACAGAAACAGGAGAATGCCTGCACCCGTTAAAGAAGAAATGAAATGAGAGGTTCCCGGGAATTCAAAGCTGAATAATACCCTCAGCGCAGGAATAAAATTGATCAACAGTAAAAGTAACATTGCTCCCGAAAGAATGAATTGGAGCGAACTGTTTTTTCCCCTGAGTTCATGAATGAAGCTTCGGGTACTGGAAAGGTTATTCAATATAAGAATGATATTACCG
>JBIOHI010000066.1:0-9683 GCA_044448845.1 Bacteroidia bacterium | reverse complement strand
CCCCCGCCTCCCTTGCCCCCGGTAAAACACCCGTTATCCGAACGAAGAGAGGAGTATATATATCCTTTCGGCTTTAGACGTCAAACAACTTTAAAATTTTAAACTTTAAGCTTTAAACTTTAAATTCGAACCATGGACACCTCCTTAATTCCGGTCATTCTAGTAAGTATTCTCATTTCCGCTTTTTTTTCCGGGATCGAGATCGCTTTCATTTCTGCCAACAAACTCCTGATCGAACTCAAGAGCAAACACGGAAGCATTTCGGCAAAGATCCTTTCACCATTTGTAAATTCACCCTCTAAATTTATCAGCACCACGCTGGTCGGCAACAACGTTGGGCTTGTGATCTACGGGATTTATATGGCGGATTTCCTGGAGCCTTTGCTGCGCAAGATCATTCCTTACCAACATCACTCCACGTTGCTGCTGCTTTTTATTTCAACCATTGTTTCCACCCTCATCGTGCTGGTGACGGCAGAGTTCATCCCCAAGATGTTGTTTCGCATCAACCCTGATATCATCTTGAACTTCTTCGCACTGCCTTTTCTTATTGCTTATTATGTTTTCTGGCCACTGGTACATTTCATTATGTGGCTGGCCAGGTTGATTCTTAATAATTTATTCCGTTTGAATTTTACCGAAGTAGCACCGGGTTTCAACAAAGTTGACCTCGATCAATATGTGACCGAAAGCGTGGAAGATATTCATGAAGAAGGTGAAGTGGATACGGAGATATTCAAGAACGCGCTCGATTTTGCCAATGTAAAGGTGCGCGATTGCATGACTCCGCGCACCGAACTCGTGAGTGTAAGCGTGGATAGCGGGATCAGGAATTTGTATTTAAAATTCGTGGAGACGGGTTTATCCAAGATTCTGGTGCATGAAGGAAACATTGATCACATAACAGGTTACGTTCACCAGAAAGATATTTTTCAGAAACCGGGGGACATTCGCTCAATTTTAATTCCCATCGAAGTGGCAACGGAAGCCTTACCGGCAAATGAATTACTCAACACATTTACCAAAACACATAAAAGCATATCACTTGTGGTGGATGAACTTGGAGTGACCGCAGGGATCGTGACCATCGAAGATATCATGGAAGAAATTTTCGGGGAGATCGAAGACGAGCACGATGTGGAACAACTCACCGAAAAACAATTAACCGCAAATGAATTTCTGTTCAACACCAGGCTCGAAACGGATTACCTCAACAGCAAATATGATCTCCGGATTCCGGAAGGCGATTATCAAACCTTAGGCGGATTCATCACGTCCATGCACGGAAACATCCCGCAACGAGGAGAATCCATCGAGATCGGGCGCTTTCAGTTCACCATTCTCTCCACCGACAAAACAAAAATAAATGAGGTAAGGATGAAAATAACGGGAAGCCCCACCTAAATCCCTGCCTACCGGACAGGCAGGCTCCCCGAAGGGGAGGACTTGTTTCTCAAAACTTTTTTCTAATCGACAAATTCCCTTCCCGTTAGGAAGGGTTAGGGATAGGCTTACATTCCCTGAACTTCAAAGCTGGGCGTGCCTTTCAGCCCCTGGTTACTATAAAAATCAAGGAATCGAAGCTTGTAATACTTAGTCGGATAATCCGAGTGCAGAATATAATTCACGTATTTTCTTGCAGTATATTTTCCGGTAGTGAAATTATAAACTTTCCAGTCGAAACCCATGGCGTCACGGTTCCGGTTGAATTGTAGATTATGTCGTTTACTAAAAGAAATATCTTCGAATTTCATGGTACTGTCAACGGCCACTTCCACTTTATTGGAGTTGATAAAAATTCCGGTGACTGAATAAAGCAGGGGCGGAGTGAACTGGTAATAAACCCAGCGATAACGCAGGAAACAAAAATGCCACTCGTTCTTTTCGGGTTCGGGATTCAAATACGTTCCCCCGTTATCAAATGAAAAATAAACATGTGCTTTCAAAGGATCTTTGTTCACCGTAAAATCATGTGAATTTGTTCCGTCAATATTTGCGATCCGCAATTTATATTTCAACTGGTCAACATACGTGATCTGGAATTGCATGTAACGCGAAGGATCGGTAATTGAAGCTCCGCGGTCGATCACAAAAACACTGTCGTAGCTCAAAAAAAGGAGTTCATCACACCAGCCGTCAAGTGCGGTAGAATCCTCAACTCCGCTGGCTGCATCCCATTGAAATTTTAACGAAGAAGGATCAGGTATGTTTGAAAAATTGGTGGTTCCGGCCTTTGCGATGAGAACGCCTTTTCCTCCATTCATGTACGCCATGTAACCGTTGCGGTCTGAATCAAAATACAGGTCCCATGAATTGTTTTCGATCACGGTAGATTGATTCGTTTCAACATTTACAAAGATTTGCTTGTCGTAATTCGCCCCCATCGTAAATGTTTCAAGTCGCGAAGAATCATTGGCAGCGGGAAGTGTGACCGGTTGCTCGGCTTTTTCACAGGAAGAAAAAAATGCGATCGTCAAAAGCATTATCGCAAAAGCACAGAATATGTTATTCTTTTTCTTCATCGGTTTTTTCCAAAAGTATATTGCAACCCAACAAACAAACTTCTTCCCATGGCTGCTTGTGCCACGTTTGTTCCCGAAGAGTGAATTCCTGCCGAGAGGCTTGCAGCAACATTCACCACGTTCAGTATATTTCTCACGCCCATGGTAAGTTTAAGTGAACGGTGGAAAAAATATTTACCGCAACTGGCATCCAGCAAACTGTAGGGATCGATGTAACCAAGGTTGACCTTGTTGGCAACATAATCAAACTGGTAGTTCTGAAACCTTCCGTTGTATTTATAAAATACCGAAAAACTCAATTCCGGTTTTTTGAATTCGTAATTGTAGTTTATCCGAAACTCATGGGTGTAAAAAAATTCATTCACCGAAGTAAGATCCATCAGCGAATTACTTTTTCCGGTATAACTGTAACCGAGGATCAGGGAATAATGCGGTGCGCGGTATTCCATGTTCAGGTTGGCTCCGATACTTTTGAATGCATCAATGTTGAAGTATTCGGCACTCACGGCAGTCGATGAACTTGTTGAATTTAAAATCGCCAGGTCGATCATATTGGTGATGTGGTTGTAAAAAACCGATGGCTCAAAACGAAAGACACGCTCCGGAAATTTTTCTTCGTACTGGATTCCCAATTGAAAATTATCGCCCGATTCGGCTTTCAATGCAGGATTTCCCTGCACATTGTGAGTTGGATCCACAAAGCTCAAATACATTTCTTTTAATGTTGGAGCGCGAAATCCTTTTCCATACGAAGCACGCACAGAAATTTTTTCGTTCAGCAAATATTTCAGATTTAATGATGGAATAGGCGGGGCATTGAATTGGGAATTATGTGTAAACCGCAAACCCGGACGAATTAGCAAACGTTTCCATTTCAGTTCCGCACTGCCGAAAACACTGCCATCCCAGATGGACTGGTAATTATTCCGGATTTGGTTCCCGCTGATATCGTCATAAATAAATTCATAACCGGCAAGCACATTGAATCCTTTATTTTTATTCGAGACCGTTGCACGGCTCAACCATTCATTGTAATGCGTGGTGTCCTGCTGGCTTGGGTCGGGAACCAGTTGCTCCTGCAAAGTCACTAAATCTTTCCGAACGCTGTTGTTTATCCTGCGGTAATCCGAGAATGATTCCACAAAATTCAGGTTCGTGTTTTTATTGATTTTTAAATCGTAAAAAAGTGAAGAGGTGATCCTTTGAGTGTAATAGTACTGATCCAAAGCATACGCATAATATGGAGTGATGGTGCCGGAATCGCGGTTGGTGATCTTTTCATTCATCCATGAACCATTCAAACGAACAGACGAACGATTAAAATTTTTTCCGATAGAAAGATCTGCAAAATATTGCTCGCGAGGTTTCCATAATTTGAATCTTGTATTTGGATCGGGGTTCCATCCTTCAAAATAATTTCTTCCGCCTGATAGAGAAAAATTCCAGGTTTTAATATTTGAATTCACAAAAGCCGAAGCGTTGTAATTTCCGATGGTCTCATAAAATGTATTTACCCCGGCCTGCAACGGGCTTGAAAAATTTTTCTTCGTGATAAGGTTGATCACTCCGCCAAGTGCATCTGTTCCGTAGATCACGCTCATCGGCCCTTCCACGATCTCGATGCGTTCGATGTTGTTCAAAAGAATTTGAGTAAGATCAATATTCCCATTCTCTCTTCCTACAACCGGAATTCCATCTTTCAGAAATTTGATGTTTTGCCCGCCAACACCTTGTATGGAAATGTTACTTCCAAGGATCGGATCCTGTGAAATGCGAATATTCATTTCCTGTTTAAGCAGGTCGCTTAAATTATTTGCACCAATGGAAGTGATCTTTTTCGCATCGATGATGCGTATCTTATAAACGGAATTGGTCAACGATGTTTCACCAAATTGCCCCGTCACCACCACTTCCTCTAATTGCTTTGTTTTGTTAAAAGAAGTATCTGTTTGAGCCTGAATTTCGGAACCTCTAAAAACGGCAAACACTCCCGCAAGGAGAGTGAATGCCGATCTAACACTAATATTGAAAAAGCTATTCAATTATTATTTTCTTTGTGATCCGTGACGAACCGGTTTCGACTGTCATGAAATAAATTCCTTTGTTCAGGTGACTGATGTCGATCGAAACTTCCGATTCGTTGTTCAGTGTTCTTGTTTCTACTTTTCTCCCTGTGATATCATAAATGCTGATCAGTGAAATATTGTTTTGTACAGAAGAAATATTCAAAACTGAATTAGCCGGGTTCGGGTAAACCGTGATCTCGTTTTTAGATGATATTACTTCAGCAATTCCAACCGGTTTTGTGAACATGGTTTTGTTGAAGACGAATTTTCCGGGATCATTCACCGTGAATTTGGTAAAGTATAACCTGTAAATATTGGTATCAGCCTGCGATTGGATGAAAAACACCATGGAATCGATCAGGGAATAATCTGCCGGAGGAGGACCCATTGGAGGATTTGCCCAATCCCAGTTGATGTTGTTTGCCTGAGAAATTAAATTAACCCCGGTTGGAGTGATCGTACTTTTGCTTACATGCATCACCCTTGCGGTTGGAACCCTTGGATTGGCAAGCACTCCGGCTACGTTATATTGAACTGCAGGTGGAGGCCCAAGTAAAACCGGTGTGTTGAAATAAGTGAAAATCACATCCCATAAATTCTGATTCGGTTCCCGGTCAGAAGCAGTTTTAGTGGTAAGATTATAATAGGCAAATAATTTATTGGCGTAAGCCGATTTGTTAATCCGAACCGTGTTGCTATCCGTTCCATCCAGATTCGAGAAAGTGAAAACCCACTGTGAATCGTAAACCAGGCGTTGGATCATGAACTTTCGGAAACTATACGTTGTTCCGCTTTTAATTCGGATAAGGTAAACATTGGTTCCGATCACATCATGGCTTGTCATATCGTATGAACCCCAGCCGTAATTGTAATTTGGAATAATGCTTAAGCCGTAATTAAAAGCACTCAGATCCCAGCTGCTGTCGTTATCGTGAAGACTGGTCCAGCTTGAAAATCCTGTGCTGTCAAAGGTTTTCCATTGTGCAACAGTATATGTCGACTTGAACACATTCACACCGCGGGCTTCATTGATACGGATGGACGTGGATTGCAACGTGTTGTTTGGAAAAAGGGAAGGACGCGTTGCAAAAGCCAGGTGCCAGGTTGAATTGCCCGAGCCGGCAACAACCCCGTTCTTCATGCTGTAAAAAATATCGGTGGTGTAACCGGATGTCATCATGGCTGAATCGACAACCGATTGCGCATGAACTGAAATAATAGTTGCAAATAAGGTAAGGGATAGTAAGATTTTTCTCATTTCTTTAGTTAATTTATGGTTAGAACAGGTGCAAATAAACTATCGTAAAGCGGTGTTGAACGAATTTATTTTTGTTTATGACATGTTTATGACAATGCCTGATAACACAGGGGAGAAACCTGAATTATATCATATTTATCTTTTCATTTGTAAGAAAATAATTACAAAAAACTAACGAACATTCAAGATGTTTTTTTGAAGGGGCTATTTACCTGATTTTTATAATTCGTTCTGTTTAATTGTTCTGCAAATCCGGGAACCAATAAATTATTTGCCGATGATGTTATATTCGCAAGATCAATTTCAATCAAATGAATAATCCGCTCTTAAAAAAATTCCTTCCGCACATCGTTGCCATCGTAGTGGCATTTACCGTGATCTTCACGTATTTCAATCCGTTGCTTAGCGGGAAAGTTCTCAAGCAGCACGATGTGCAGCAATGGAGAGCCACCTACCACGAGATCGAGAAATTTGAAAAGAGCAGCGGGGAGCGCACGTTCTGGACCAATTCCATTTTTGGCGGAATGCCTACGTATCTCATTGGAGCTTCGTACCATAATAATTTCACGAACAAGTTGAATTATATCATAGGGAAGATTCTCCCTAACCCTGTCGACACGTTATTTCTGTTGTTCATTTGCTTTTACATTTTGCTCATGACCTTCGAAGTGGAGCCGTGGCTGGCCATTGCGGGTTCGCTGGCATTCATGTTTTCCACGTTCAACTTCATCAACATTGATGCAGGACATGTGGGAAAAGGAAATGCCATCGCTTTCATTCCGCTGGTGCTGGCAGGGATCAATGTCACACTGCATAAAAATAAATTGCTTGGCGCTTTGCTCACCGGAATAGCCGTTTCTTTCCAGCTTGCTGCGGGCCACCCGCAGATCACCTATTACCTCGCTATTTTAATTTGCGTATGGGTCATTGCCGAAATAATTATCGCTGTGAAAGAAAAGAAGATTGTTCACCTTTTGGTTTGCGGGGTTTACCTCGGAATTGCCGCGTTGCTTGGTGTCGGAACCAATATCACCGGGTTGATCACCACCGAAGAATATGGTAAATACAGTATCCGCGGGAAATCTGAACTCACAAAAAACACTTCAGGTGAAAGCAACGAATCGAATTCTTCATCGGGTTTGGATAAAGATTATGCGCTTCAATGGAGCAATGGAGTTGCTGAACCATTTACACTTTTGATCCCGAATTTTTATGGCGGCTCAAGCATGGGCGAACTTTCCACCAATTCCGAGACTTATACTTTACTCAAGCAAAATAATGTTCCGAATCCGAAACAGGTCGTTCAGCAACTTCCGCTTTACTGGGGAACACAGCCGTTCACAGCCGGCCCCATTTATTACGGAGCCATCATTTGTTTTCTTTTTGTTCTCGGATTATTTATCGTAGAACCAAGGAACAGGTGGTGGATATTTTCTATTTCCGTTCTCGCCATCCTGCTTTCGATGGGAAGGAATTTCATGGCGTTCACCGATATTTTCTTTTATCATTTTCCGCTTTATAACAAATTCCGTTCGGTGACCTTTATTCTTTCCATCACGCAAACGGTCTTTCCTTTACTTGCCATGCTTGCTGTTCGCGATCTGATGAAAACTAAAATGCCGATAAATGAGCTCAAGAAAAAAGTATTGTACAGCTTATATATTGTAGGCGGCTTATGCCTGTTGTTTACGGTAGTTCCGGGAATGTTCTTCGATTTTTCCTCGGAGCAGGGCGACAAACAATTACCGGATTGGATCAAGGGGGCTCTTATGAACGACCGCCAAAACCTGCTGCGAATGGATGCATTTCGTTCCCTTGTTTTCATCGGGCTTGCTTTTGGGTTGATCTGGTTCTTCATCATCAAAAAACTGAAGAAAGAATATTTATTCGGAGCACTGGCATTTTTGATCTTGTTTGACCTGTGGCAGGTTGACAAAAGATATTTGAATGACAAAGATTTTGAAGTGAAGAAAAAAAATCAAGATGAGCAGTTCCAAAAAACAGAAGCGGATGAAATGATCCTTCAGGACAAGGATCCGAATTTCCGGGTTTACAACACCACGCAACGCCTGGATCAGGATGCACTGACATCTTACTGGCACAAGTCTATCGGTGGTTACCACGGGGCTAAGATGCGCAGGTACCAGGAGCTGATCGAGTTCCAGATGAGCAAAGGAAACGGTGAGATGTACAACATGCTCAACGTAAAATATTTTATCGTTGGCGACAGTACCAACCGTTTGTATGTTCAACGAAACCCGATGACAAACGGAAACGCATGGTTCGTGAAAGAAATGGTTCTGGTAAATAATGCCGATGCGGAAATGGATTCGATGACTCACATCAATTCGAAAGAACGTGTGATCATTGATAAACGTTTTTCCGACCAGGTTGGTTCATTCAAAGTTCAAACTGATTCGTCAGCAAAAATTTCCCTGGCAACTTATTTTCCCAACAAACTCACTTACCAATCGGATGCTGCAAATGCTCAACTGGCAGTATTCTCCGAGATCTATTACGACAAAGGATGGAATGCTTACGTGGATGGGAAACTCACTCCGCATTTCCGCTGCAATTATATTTTACGGGGAATGATCGTTCCTGCAGGAAAACATTCCATCGAATTCAAATTTGAACCTACGATTGTAAAAACCGGGGAAACTCTCGCACTTTACTCTTCCATTTTATTGTATGGAGGAATAGTTTGTATCGGTGGATTTACTTTTTGGAAAAGAAGGAAAGAGGAAGAGAAATAGTTCTTGAAATTGTCTGATCAATTATCAGACGACTTCACCGATCCGATATTCACACATAAGGGCAACAGTCCTTTTTTATTTCTGAAACAAATTCAGGTATTCTTCAAAAATAAAAATTCGGTTGCGTTTAAATCCTGTCTGTTCTTTAAGGATTTTCAGTTTTTCAAAATCCTGGATAATGTTGTTTGCCGTTTGCTTTGTTACTTTCAATTCATTCATCACATCGGCAACAGTAACAACGGGTTTGCTGTACAAGTATGTGAGCAAAGCCCGTGCATTCGGTATTCGTTTGCCTAATTTGATAAGGATATTGTTTTCCATTTTATCACGCAATCTGCACTCTGAAAATATCTTTTTTTGTTGCTGATTCTTTCTCGTTAAAGGTGAGTTCTTCCTGATTGGTAAAGATTATTTTCTTTTTGCCACAGTCAATGTCCTGAACTATTAAGCCGCGGTGCAATTCATTTTTTGTTTTATCAGTTAAGGTACATATTTATGTATAAAATCCAAATAATAACAATTAATAAACTAATAAAAAATTGATGTAAATAACTTATAAAGTTAATTGTAATAAGGGTTTATGAGATTTTGTTACGCGTTTATTTTGTACTGGTTACTTCCCGATACAAAATCGCGAAAAAATATTGTCAAGTAAATCCTCCGTTGTGATCTCTCCGGTTATCTCCGATAAATGAAAGATCGCCCTGCGGATATCGGCTGCCAGAATTTCACTACTTATTTTTTCGTCAATGGCGGTGAGCACATCCTGCAGTGCATCTGCCGTGTTCTTCAGCGCTTCGTAATGCCGGAAATTAGTGATGACCACATCGGAATTCACTTTTTGCTTTTGAATAACTTCCAGCAATCTGTCTTTTAATTCGGAGATGCCGGATTTCTGGAGGGAAGAAATGGAAATGAAGGAATGAGGGAATGAAGGAATGAAGGAATGAAGGTTTCGGTTTAAGAGATCTATTTTATTGGCAACCAAAATAATTGTTCCATTAAAGTCTTTAAAAGGTTCCAGTTCTTTTTCAATTTGCTTTTCACTTATCGCGGAAGCGTCAAATAAATAAATGAGAAT
>JBIOHI010000065.1:0-9765 GCA_044448845.1 Bacteroidia bacterium | reverse complement strand
AATGTTCAATGAATGGAAGCATGGTATCATTCAATTCGTGAGTTGGGATTTTCCTGGCCCTGTTATCATATACTTTCAAAGCCATTTCTACTGACTGGTAAAGGCGCTGTTTAGTAAGAACAGAGATGAACATCACCGGAATATCATTGAAAGGTCGCAGTTTCTCAAGAATTTCTTTTTCTACTTTCAGCGAAGTGCTCTGGTCTTTGGTGATCAAGTCCCATTTATTCACCAAAATGACGATTCCCTTCCCATTCTTGTCAGCGAGGTGAACCAGGTTCAGTTCCTGGGAGTCAAGACCAACCGTGGCATCTACCAGCAAGAGAACGACATCGCATTCTTCGATGGCACGGATCGAGCGCATCACCGAATAAAATTCAACATCCTCTTTCACCTTGGTTTTACGCCTGATACCGGCAGTATCCATCAGGAAAAATTCTTTTCCATACAATTGATATTTTGAATGAATGGTATCCCGGGTTGTTCCGGCAATTTCAGTTACAATATTTCTTTCTTCACCCAGCAAAGCATTGATGTAAGAGGATTTACCAACATTCGGCCTGCCGATGATGGCAATCTTTGGTAACGGTTTTATCTCTTCGACCTCTTCTTCTTCCGGAAATTTTGAGACCATTTCATCGAGTAATTCTCCTGTTCCCGATCCGGTTATAGATGAGATCATGAAAAGATTATCGAAACCCAGTCCGTAAAATTCGGCTGCCTGGTATTGGCGTTCGTTGTTATCTACTTTGTTCACCACCACAAATACCGGTTTTTTGGACCTGCGCAAAACCTTGGCGAATTCGGCATCCAAATCAGTAATTCCTGTAGTGACATCCACCACGAAAAGCAACACGTCTGCTTCCTCAATCGCAATCTTCACCTGGCTGCGTATTGCTTTTTCAAAAACATCTTCACTTGCCGGAACAAATCCACCGGTATCGATCACCGTGAAATTTTTCCCGATCCAATCCGCGGTTCCATAATGGCGATCACGTGTGACTCCACTCAGGTCGTCCACAATTGCTTTTCGCTCCTCTACCAAACGGTTGAAGAGTGTTGATTTCCCAACATTTGGTCGACCTACTATTGCTACAATATTTGCCATTCCTTTTTTTAAAAATAATTTTTCTATAAATAAGCACGCAACAGGAGGCAGAATTACTGCTGCTGCCTCCTGCCGCTGCTTACTTATTTTGTGAAGAATCCGGAATTTCTTTTCCCTTAATTTTTTCCGTAACCAAAATGTTTTAATGAAAGATCATCATCCCGCCAGTTCACTTTCACTTTAACCAAAGTTTTTAAAAATATTTGCTTGCCGAAAAATTTCTCCAGGTCTCTTCGTGCCGCAACTCCCACGTTTTTCAGGGCAATACCGCCTTTTCCTATCAGTATCTGTTTTTGAGAATCGCGCATCACAAAAATCTCCGCCTCAATCTTCAGGATATCCGGTTCATCTTTAAAAGTTGCAATTTCCACCTGCACGGAGTAAGGTATCTCTTCTTTATATCTTGAAAATATCTTTTCTCTTAATATCTCGGCCGCAATGAAACGTTCAGATTTATCGGTGAGTTGATCATCCGGAAAGTAGGAAGGCGCTTCAGGCAATTCTTTCAAAATAACATTCAGTAATTGTTCAAGGTTGAATTTATTTAAAGCCGAGATCGGGATCAGTTCCCTGCAGGGAATTTTTCCTTCGAGCTCATTTATTTTTTCTAAAATATTTTTCTCATCACTTTTATCAACCTTGTTGAGCACAACTATCAAAGGAGTTTTGATGAGTTTAAGCCGTTCAATGATCTCATCCGTATAATTTCTAGGATCAGAGTCGGTTAAGAATAAAACCACATCCGCATCTTTCAATCCTTCATTCACCGAATGCATCATTGAACTCTGCAATTTGTATTTTGGGTCGATGATTCCAGGTGTATCGGAAAAAACCATCTGGTAATTCTCTTTGCTCAGAATTCCTAATATCCGATTGCGGGTGGTTTGTACCTTAGGTGAAATGATCGATATCTTTTCACCTAATAGCGCATTCATCAAGGTAGATTTACCTACGTTTGGCTTACCGATGATACAAACAAATCCTGCTTTGTGATTCATGAATTCTTCAAGAAAAAAGCCGCACGAGCGGCTTCAATTCTTTGGCAAATATAATCAAAAACGGGGATTAACCGAATTTAGAATTTTGCGATCTTAACCATTTTCTGTTCTCCATCTACATTCACTTGTAAATAATAAATTCCGGATTTGACCTCTGAAAGATCATCTATTGAATAATCAGTCAATCCTGTTTTCATATTAACCTGTTTTTGAAAAACTGTTCTTCCGCAAACATCTATGATCTTTAAATCAACCAAGGCAGGATGTTTAAGATTCATGGTGATTTTAAAAGTACTATTAAATGGATTGGGAGAAACGTTAACCGTCCCGTCAGTAACATTCTGCAAAAGATCAATACTTACTT
This sequence comes from Bacteroidia bacterium, assembly GCA_044448845.1. GTDB lineage: Bacteria > Bacteroidota > Bacteroidia > UKL13-3 > UKL13-3 > CAIUEQ01. The sequence goes on along the minus strand of JBIOHI010000065.1, from coordinate 7,295 downwards.
CGCCATATTGATTTTCCTTTCCATCGTTATCCACTTGTTTTAAGCGATAATAAACAGATGGAACATTTTGTTCTGTTAGTTTTTCAATGTTGTCATTTAAAAAATAATCATGCAAAATATTGGTGGTTCCATTTCCTTTTACCATTCCAACAGTTTCGTATATTTTATGATCAATCGTTCTTTCAATAACAAAGTGATTATTGTTCAATTCACTTGCAGTTGTCCAGGTCAGTGCAGCATATTTTCCATTCTTCATTCCTGAAAACCCAATTATTGTCACAGGAACAGGCAAAAAGCCGTAATTGCCAACACCAAATACATTCATAGAACTAATTCCTGATCTGGTTTGAGTGTATGGATTCGAGCCTCCCGCACTGGTAGAGGAAGTGGCATACCATGAGCTAACATTATAATATGCAACATAAGAAATACTTCGTGAGAATCCTGTTGTTTCATCTGCCGAATTCCATTGCAATGTAACATTGGCATTAGTACCACCAATTGTTGCTTCGTTAATAATCCAGGAGCGATTGACAACTCCGAAAGAAAGTTTTGGTCCAACCGGATGATTATTTCCAGAATAATTATTTGTAATACTATCAACAACCCAAACCGTGAAATTGTCGGTGGTTCCGGAATTAGCAAAAACTACCGGATTGAAAGATGAAACTCCAACCGGAAAAATAACGGATCCGCTTTTACCGGTTGAACCAATATTATTTACGGTAAGTTGTCCTGAACCATTGTTGCAAATATAACTTGAAGAATTGCCAGAAGACGCATAAGAATTAGTTCCCAATGTGAGATTATAGTTCCCAAGATTCAATTTTCCGTTATTCAAAATTAAAGAATCATTCAGAGTTATGTTTCCTGATAATGAAACACCCGAAGAATTATTGATCACAATTTTATTGAAAGTTGTTGAAGGAATTGTTTGAGCTGAAGAGCCAGTGAAAGTTACTATTCCATTGGTGTTATTCATGGTTCCGTTATTTACAAAACTTCCGTAGATTGATAAATTGGAAGATGAATTATTAAGCATAAGGCTTGCTCCCGAATTGATAGTTAAATTATTTACCGACCGTGCATCCGCAATCACCGGCATAAAAAGTCCACCGCTTGCAATTACTGCTGTGGAAGAAGCTGTTGGAACCCCGCAAGTCCAGTTAGCTGAATTGGTCCAATCAGTGCTCACGTTGCCAACCCAGGTCATCGTGGTGGTTGCATAAAGAGTGGCGGCATTGGTGGATGCAGGTGGTGAACAGGTTCCGCTCACAGTGCACCGATATTGGTAGCCATTCATGGCAGCAGTCGCCCCAGTGAGAACTAAAGTAGCGGTATTAACACCTGAATAAACGCCTCCATTGGCAAGGCTGTTCCAGCCGCTTCCCTGGTTCACTTCCCACTGATAACTGATATTGATCGCAGATCCCGACATTACAAAGTTTGCATTTCCCGGAGCACATATCGAAACATTGGATGGATTCGAAACGATGGTTGGAAATCCGGTAGGGACAGAAAATTCTGTGGAACCGATTTCAGGGGCAGATGTACTTCGGGTGCTATTATTAAAGTCATTGGTGACCAAAACGGGAGTTCCGTTATTGAAAACCCTGCAAACGGTGGTTGAAAGGTCACCGGATGAAAGATTAGGGAAAAGTTGTGATGAGGAAAGTTGCGTTGTAGTATTCCCTAAATTATAAAGTGGGTTCCCTGTGAGCGAATTCCAGGTTGCAAGCGTCATGCCCGATCCTGCCGGGTAATCAACGGGTAAATTGGCCGCAAGTGAAACAAACAAATTATTATTATTCGTCAGGTTGGTTACATTGGTAGAGGTAAAAGTATAGTGATTATTTCCCCCGCCTGTTCTTTCGTTATAAAAAATATTGTTTTTGATATCCGTTGTGGCCGGAGCAATAGTATTGCGGTAAAAGTCTTGTGTGATATTTGCTCCGGTGGCAGCTCCTCCAACATAAATACTGTTGTAATAAAAATTATTCGTTCCGCCTGTGGTGGCAACTTCCATTCCCCGTATTCTTGGCTGAGTACTCGCAATATTTTGAGAAAATGAAATCTGGTTGTTCGCATAATTCGCGCTACCTGTTCCCAAAGCATAAATTCCCCAAACGATGGGTGCATTTGCCCCACCATTCACACTGGTTGCCGACAAATTATAAATTCTGTTTCTCTGAATAGTGCTTGCGTTTAATGCGCCCACCACGGCTATTCCGCAAGAAGAGGTGCCAAGAGTGCTGCTGTTGTTCACCAAATTGGTGATCGTATTGTTTTCGATGTTGTTTCCGGAAGTAGTTGTTGAAATCCGGATCCCGTTACAGGCATAATCAGCACCAACGTACCCGGTATTGTTCACGGCAAAGTTACGGATCAGGTTTCCGGTGACATTGGCAACACCAAGTTCAACACTGATCCCGGTGGTTAATCCGGTTCCGGTATTCGTAATGTCGGAAATAATATTATTGGATAAATTCAGGTTTGAATTCGTATTGTGACGGATGCCGTAAAAGTCCTGCGAAGTGGTTATCACATCATACGAATTGGAAGTGGAAGCTGCACCACCAATTTTATTACCTGAGATATTGACATTCCCGCTTCCGTTGTAGATTCCGTAAAATTGAGATGCACCGGTCAATAAAATATTGCTGACGGAATTATTACTAACGGTTGATGAACCAATGCTACCACCGGTAAAATAGATAGAGTAAAAACTTGCAGCAACAGAGTAAGGAGAACCACTCCGATTGGCTGAAGTTCCCCCAATGGAATTATTACTGATGGTCACATTATTAATGCTGTTGAAAATATAAATTCCGATCACATAAGCGGTGTGTGAAAGACCTGTGGCATTATAAATTTTATTGGATGAAATGATGTGATTATCGCCGGAACCAACAAGAATGCTGTAATGGGTACCTCTTGACATGGTTTGAAGGAATGAATTGCCATTAGCGGTATCGGTGGGATGCCCGATCGTAAGATTGTTGCCCGCATTTGCCACATATATTCCATAATTGGTAAAATCGGATATTAAGTTTCCTCCCGCGGATCCGGTAACTCCACCAATCGTACAATTGAAAATATTTCCTGCAGCCGAACCGATATAAATTCCAACTCCGGGAGCGTTTGTATTCACATTACCCGGCGGACGAATGATATTATTGGAGATAACAATACCCGAGGAAGGTGAAGATGCATTTACAGTTGTTAAGTTGAGGGTTCCTGTTCCTCCACCCGAATTATTTGCTTCCAGGATGCAGTTTCGGATCGTATCATTGTTTCCGCTTAAAATCCAAACCGCGGCTGCAGTGGTGGCAGAAGGTGTAGCACCAATCACATTTCTGATTACTAAATTTCGTGACGGACCTCCATCAATGTTAACGCCAACTGCCCGGTTGATAGATATCAAACCTAATCCTCCGGTTGTTAATGAACCTGAAAGCGTTCGTAAATAAGCATCCGGTTTTATCGTCAGGTTATATCCTCCCATACCTACATTCGCCAGGCTATTTGTTCCGGGTTCCGTGATATCAGAAATTATAGTTGCCACTGTATTTCCCGAAAGTGCACCGGCATTAATGGCAGCAAATAATCCTCCCGCACCAGTGAAGGTTGTGTACGTTTGCCCGGTACCAACCGTAATGGTGGTTGGCAGACCGTTAACAATCGAATAAGAATTCGGAACGGTTGGAGCAGTTACCTGGTTGTATACATTGGTGTGACTTGCTCCCGGTAAAGGATTATAAAAAAGATTGATCGGAGATGCAGAATCCTGCGCCACAATATAATATTGATATTGATTTCCTACCGAAACTGCTCCGGCGATCAACGAATAATCTATTGTAAAATTCCAGGTTCCGTTATTAGTGTTTCCGCTTACCAAAACACCACCGGTGCTGAACCAACCTGACACGCTTGGCAGCAACCTTCTGTACCAAATTCGGGGTTGCATGGAAGCCGAGTTTCGAACTCCCGTTCCAACATCAGTGAGATTAGCAGTTAACACCCTGTTGGATGTGGAGGCCGTATTGGTGAATACAGTGTAGTTAATGATCGGAACAAAAATATCCACTCCGGTAAAGTTGCCTGCGTATGCTCCAATATCGGTCGGAGTGTAAAAACCTCTTGAGTTTCCCAGGTAATCATCAGTAATCGTAGGGACGAGGAACCCTGAATTTTCAGCAGGTGTCGGGCTTTGAACATTTAAACTAAACAAGCAGGAAGAATTTGCCGGTGCCACAAAATTCGGGTTACCATAACCGGAATTAAAATCTCCGGATAAGGCAACCATCCACGGATTCATAATTGTGTAATCTACTCCGTTAAATCTGCCGAGTGCGCCCCCGATTCCAGGTGTGTAGTAAATATTATTGTTGATGGTAAAACTGGTGAGCGTTGCACTTGTTAAATAAACCGCATAATTTTTTCCCGAACCAATATTATTTGACCGTGAATTGTTAAAAATATTATTCATTAAGAAACGGGTGCCGGTGCTTGCAAAATTATTGTAGAAAGCTGCCGTAATATTCGCTCCTGCATTCACGCCCGAACCGCCAATGTAAACGGAATTGAAGTAATAGCTGTTGGAATTATTATTGTCCACTATTCCTGCAAACAACTGGTTGGCATTGATGTCGTTTCCGGACGTGTCGAGCCCAAGGCGGACCACGTTATTGTAAACATTCGTTCCGCTTGCCGCATTAAAAATTCCATAAATTACAGAAGCTCCGCTGCTCGCTGATACAATTCCATGAACCATATTCCTCGAAATAATATTGGTGCCGGTAGAGGTTCCTCCATAATAGATCCCTTCCATCCAGATCGCAAGTGTTGTATTGGTGCTGAATAATCCATTTACATTATTCATTGAACAGATTTGATTGGAACCGGAAGCGCTGAATAAGATTCCCATAATCGGTGAATTGAAATTTGGAATAAGTGAGGTTGAATTGGTGGTCAGATTTTTAACAAGATTTCCCGTAACAGTAAATGAACCCGTTGAATTAATATAAATCCCCCGCAACTGGTTGCTAATAGTGCTGGAAGTATTCAGCAGGGAAAGGTTGGAAATGGTATTCCCGGAAATGGTATTGCTTGTTGAAGGCAAAGTGAGCGAAATTCCAAAAAGGGTCTGATTGGTTGAATCGATGATGCTATTGGGGGTAGTCAAACTCCCGATGAGGTTATTATTCACGCTCAACAAAGGCACCGCATTAGCCACGTTGATCCCATTGAATATAGTAGTTCCGCTACCCCCGACAGAAATTCCACCGATGGTATTGGAAGAAATATTGATATTTCCGTAAGAGGCGCCACCCGATAGTGAAATAGGAGAAAAAATAATTCCTGCCCCTGTTGACGTGAAACGGATATTTGAAGTTGAGGTAGTATTTCCAATCAGGTTACCTGTTACATTGAAAGCTCCATTGGCAAGATTGATGAATGAATGCATGGCCCCTGTAAGATCCATCGAAATATTTTGTATCGTGTTGTTCTGAATGTTGCAATTGTTTGCCGTTGTAAGATTTAAATTTAAAAGTGTCAAGGTTCCTGAGCCGTTGTAATACATTGGGCTGCCACCGCAGTTGATCGTACTTCCTCCAATATAATTTCCATTGATAGTATACGTGGAACCTGAATTGATGAAAACCACACCGGCATTGTTAAAAGTTAAAGAGCGGAGTGCCGTCTGAAAAAAATGATTGTTGTTAATTGTCCAAAGATCATTACCGGTGTTCAGGTATATTCCATAGGTAATGTTCGACCCGTTGTAATAATCATAGATATTATTGTTTAAAACGGTGTTGTTTAAATTCGGGTAATTCACGTTCCCCGATGAATAAATAGAATAGATCGGGTTCGAAATAGTATCTTTAATGGTACAATAAGAAATGGTGTTATTGCTGTTACCGGTCGTATTGGTGGTGGATCCGAATAAAACAACGCCTGAATTGATCGAGGTGGAAGCACCGCTCAATCGACAGTATGTAATGGAGTTGTTGATCGCACCGTTCTGAAACCGGATGGCGGCACCGCTTCCGTTAAAATTTCCAATATTGATGTAACTAATTGTTCCGGTTCCACCTTTCCGCCCATCTATCGTTAAATATTTAGTGGCGTTAAAATCAAAAGTTGGAAACGGAATCGAAATAAAATTAATAACCGAAGTAACATTACTTCGCGGCCTCAACGTCACACTACAGGAAGCATTGGTCAATAAATTTCCGAAATTGAAAGGGAAAGTTTCAACCGATGGCGAATAGGAAGAATCGAGTTCTAAAATAAGTGAACCAATCACTCCATAAGTTCGTATATCCGTTGCTGCAGCCGCTATGGAAGTATAATTGCATCCCGAAGGGCAAATGGTTTTGTTACCGGTTAGCGTTCCAACAGGTGTGGCTTGAGAACCGGAAACGTAATTTGCCGGCACGCTTCCTTCGTTACCTGGCATCACACGGAAATAATAGGTTGTGCCTATGGTAAGCCCGGTAGCACTGTATTGATAGGCCGCGCCTGTAGTTGTTACCGAAGTGGAATAAATGGTTGAAAGCAATGAAAAGGTAATGTTGTCTGTTGAGATATAAACCTGGTAATATGTTTCTGAAATCGTATTATCCGTCCAGTTCACATTCATTGAAGTGGAACCCACACTTGAGAATGACAGGGATGTCGGTGCGATCGGTACTATATATTTGGGAACAAAAGCATAACTTTGGCCATTAGCAGGTTTGGAATTTAGTGTAGTGATTTCTGTTGTGAAGCTGGTATCATAAGGATTATTCCCGGTGGAAGTGAGCGAAATAAAATTAAACGGACCTGTTCCCGCATTGGTGATCCCGATGGAAGCGGATGCATTAACCAACGCACCGGCAAGCGGGGTGTACATATATTCGATCTTTCCAGTGGTTTCGTAAAGTTTTATCTGGAATGAAAGAGCAGCCGAACCGCTGTAATCCCATTTAACATTCAGGTACTGGAGAGTAAATATCCGGTTGGGTGCGGTACCGGATGTCAGGTAAGAAATATCCGTAGTGGCGGTTAGTGAAATATCATCCCAAAGCGCGGCAATTATGGGCCTTGGAGAGACGGGAGTAATTCCCGCAGTAAGATTATTAGCCTGACTGTTTGGATTCCCGATATTCTGCCCCAAGGTAATAAACCCGTTGGTACTTGCCGAAATAAAAGTGTACGAAATGCTGTTGTAAATAAAATTGAACCCGATAGGGATATTGGTGAAATAACCATCATCTACATTACCAGCTGTGAGGGTTGGAACCGTT
>JBIOHI010000064.1:0-9854 GCA_044448845.1 Bacteroidia bacterium | reverse complement strand
GGATAAACTTCTCGTCCCTTCGAACTTCTAATAACTCACCACTTCACCAACTCACTCATTCACTCCTTCACAGTGCGCATGGAGGGACTCGAACCCCCACGCCTTGCGGCACCAGATCCTAAGTCTGGCTCGGCTACCATTACGACACATGCGCTTATTACAATACTTTATTATTTTGTTTCATAGTCTGGCTCGGCTACTTCCGAAACAGCCAAAATCTTTGATTTTGTTTCTGTTTCGAGAATCCTCGAAAAACTATGCAATCACAGATTGCTTGTTTTTCGGGACAATTACGACACATGCGCTTATTCCTTTCATCAATTCAAACCGGATTTCTGGCGGACAACCATTTTTCATTAAAATCGTTAATTAAAGCGATGATTAATAACAAGAAACCTTTGATTCACCTGTTAAAAAAGGAGCGCAAAGGTATTTATTTTTTTAAATTTTCAAAAAGCAAATCAATCGAGTAAATTCGCAATGGGAATAAACAAATGCAGGAAGTAATCGACACCGAAAAAGAGAATCAGCAGATCGTAAAAGAATACCGCAACCTGCTGAAGGCCTGCAGTCGTATTCTCGAGAAAGGCGACAAGAAGCTCATCCGCGAGGCGTTTAATCTCGCACTTGATGCGCATAAGAATGTACGCAGGAAATCCGGTGAACCTTACATCTTACATCCGATAGCCGTAGCAAAGATCTGTGCCGAAGAGATCGGCCTTGGAACCACTTCAGTGGTCTGTGCGCTTATTCATGACACCGTGGAGGACACGCATGTAACGCTTGAAGTAGTGCGTTTGAATTTCGGTGAGAAGATTGCGCGTATCATTGACGGACTCACAAAGATAGGTGGAGTTTTCGACCAGCAGGACAAAAGTTTGCAGGCCGAGAATTTCAAAAAGATGTTGCTCACATTGAGTGATGACGTTCGGGTAATTCTTATCAAACTTGCCGACCGGCTTCATAACATGCGAACACTGGACGCCATGTCGCCTAAATCGCAGTTGAAAATTGCTTCAGAAACTTTATATGTGTATGCGCCACTAGCCCACCGGCTTGGGTTGTATGCGATAAAGACCGAACTCGAAGACCTGGCTTCAAAATACCTCGAAGCCGACAATTATAATTTTGTCAAAGAGAAATTACAGGAAACGAAGATCCAGCGGAACCGATATATCCGCCAGTTCATTGAACCTCTCGAAGAGCGCCTGAAAGAAGAAGGACTCAAAGTGGAGATCAAAGGACGCCCGAAATCCATTCATTCGATTCTGTCAAAAATGAAAAAGCAGAACGTTTCTTTCGAGGAAGTGTATGATCTTTTTGCGATCCGCATCATCATTGATTCGGAATTTGAAAATGAAAAAGCCGATTGCTGGAAAGTTTATTCCATCGTGACGGACATTTACAAACCCAATCCCGACCGGCTTCGCGACTGGATTTCCAACCCGAAAGGAAACGGCTATGAATCACTTCACACTACGGTGATGGGCCCAAAAGGCAAGTGGGTGGAAGTGCAAATCCGTACTTCCCGAATGGATGAAATTGCTGAGAAAGGATATGCCGCACACTGGAAATATAAAGATAAAGATGCACAGGGAAATGAATCAAGCGGCCTTGAGGATTGGCTTACAAAAGTTCGCGAAATATTAGAAAATCCCGAATCCAACGCACTCGATTTCCTCGATGAGTTTAAATTGAACTTTTTGAGCGATGAGATCTTCCTGTTTACTCCCAAAGGAGAATTGCGTAAGCTTCCGGCAAACTCCACCATTCTTGATTTCGCTTTTGATATTCATACGCATCTTGGCTCCAAATGCATCGGGGGGAAAGTGAACAACCGGCTGGTACCTATCAATCACCAGCTTGCCAATGGCGACCAGGTTGAGATCATCACTTCCACCAAGCAGGTTCCGAAAGAAGACTGGCTGCATATTGCCGTAACGGCAAAAGCAAAATCGAGCATCAGGGATTACCTGCGTCATGAGAAAATGCAGGCATCTCACATGGGCAAGGAGATCCTCGAGCGGAAGTTTAAGAATGATAAGATCATTTTCAACAGCGAAAATCTCCAGCACCTTATCCATTATTTCAATCTTCCTTCAGTTACCGAACTGTACTTCCAGATTGCAACAGAAAAAATTGATAAGACGCGTTTGTCCATTCATGAAATTTTAGATTACGAGCATTCGAAGAAACACGAACATGCGGTTCCGAAAATTCATAAGGGAACTGACGGCAAGCACCTGAATAATTATCCTAAAAATGCGGTCATCATTGGTGAAGAAATTGATCTTCCTTATTCATTCGCGAAATGCTGCAACCCCATTCCGGGCGATGAGATATTCGGATTTGTGACGGTGGGTGAAGGTGTGAAAATACACCGGGTGAACTGCACAAATGCCATCAGCCTGATGAGTAATTATGGATACCGCATTATCAAAGTAAAATGGGCGAACGCAACATTGGAAAAACCACACCGTTTTCTGATCACCATACGGATCACGGGAATTGACAGTGTCGGCATTGTGAGCACCATCACCGATATCATTTCAAAACAATTGCAGATCAACATGCATTCGATCAGCATCGATTCAAAGGACGGAATGTTCGGAGGAACCATCAAGCTGGAGGTGAATGACACTTCTCATCTCGAAGAACTGATGAATAAGATCCAGGCAGCAAGCCCACTGGTGAAAGTGAGCCGTGAAGACATGACCGAAGTTTAATAAAAATAAAAAACAGTTTAAATCAGAGATGAAAAATTACGAGTCGGATCAGGCAACCAGGGAGGAAGTAAAAAAAATATTCGTTCAATTCCTCGAAGAATCGGGCCAACGAAAAACTCCCGAACGGTTTGCTATTCTTGATGAAATTTATTTGAGCAGAGAACATTTTGACGCAGAGGGATTGTATATTCACATGAAGAATTTAAATTACCGCCTGAGCCGGGCCACTGTGTATAATACACTTGACCTGCTGGTGGATTGCGGACTTGTTCGCAAGCACCAGTTTGGAGAGAACATCACGAGGTACGAAGGCGCTTACGGCCAGAAACAACATGACCACATGATCTGCAACGTGTGCAACCACGTTTTTGAGTTTTGCGACCCGCGCATTCAGCATATCAAAAAAATGATGGGTGATTTATTGCATTTTGAAGTTACATCCCATTCATTACATTTGTTCGGTAAACCAATGACCGATGCAAAGGGAAAATGTGTAACGTGTAATAAAAAAGTAATTTAAAAGGGTTTTTTGAGAAAAGAAAATAACTCAATAACCAATAATTTATTAACCAATAACTCAATAACCAATTACCAAATGATAGATGTAGTTTTAGGGCTCCAGTGGGGAGACGAAGGGAAAGGAAAAATTGTTGACGTGCTTACTCCGAAATACAACGTGGTTGCACGATTCCAGGGCGGTCCGAATGCCGGGCATACGCTTGAATTCAACGGGCAAAAACATGTTTTGAATACGATACCATCAGGGATATTTCATCCCGAATGTATAAATATTATTGGCAACGGTGTGGTGATTGACCCGGTGACGCTGAAAAAAGAAATTGAAAAAATAAAAGCATCCAATGCCGAACCGGAGAAAAATTTATACATCTCGCAAAAAGCGCATTTGATCCTGCCCACTCACCGGTTGGTTGATGCCGCAAGCGAAGCCAATAAAGGTGACCATAAGATTGGTTCCACATTACGCGGCATCAGCCCGACCTACCAGGACAAAATTGGGAGAAGCGGTTTGCGGATCGGTGATATCCTTACCAAAAATTTCAAAGCAAAATATGATTCCGCGGTGGTGAATCATAAGAATTTATTAGACCGTTTGAATTATAAATATGACCTGAGCGAACACGAACCCGCATTTTTTGAAGCGATCGAATTTTTGAAAAAATTTCAAATTGTTAACTCCGAATATTTTGTTCAGCAACTGATGAGTTCAGGCAAAAAAATTCTTGCCGAAGGCGCACAGGGAACTTTGCTTGATATTGATTTCGGTTCGTATCCATTTGTGACTTCCAGCAACACCATCACCGGTGGCGTTTGCACGGGGCTTGGCGTTTCACCGCAAAAAATAAAAAAAGTTTTCGGGGTGTTTAAAGCTTACAGCACACGTGTTGGAAGCGGACCGTTCCCAACGGAGCAAAATAATGAGACGGGAGAAAAACTGCGCAAACTCGGATTTGAATTCGGTGCTACAACAGGCCGTCCACGAAGAACCGGGTGGCTCGATCTGCCGACTTTAAAATATTCATTGATGCTTGATGGAGTTACGGATCTGATCTGCACCAAGAGCGATGTGATGAGCGGATTTGAAGAAGTGCTGGTGTGCGATGAATACGAAATAGAAGGAAAGCGCACCAAAGAAATTCCTTTTAATTTTACCGATGCGGAAATAATTCCTCGCTACAAAAAATTTGCAGGATGGAAAGAAAATATTTCTTCTATAAAAAACTATAACGATCTCCCTGAAACTTTCAGAACTTATATGAATTATGTTTCTTCAGAAATTGGTTTGAAAGTGAATACCATTTCCGTTGGGCCGGACAGGGAGCAGACGGTGTTTGTGGGATAGGTAATTTCATAAGGAGCAATATCAATGGCTTGCAATCCAGGAAGTATTTTAATTCGGCTAAAGCCGTAATTTGAAATTTATTTTATTTTCAGTTGGCTAAAGCCGAACTGTAAATAAAACAAGAAGCAATAGGCTTTAGCCGCATTTTTATAAATCATCACCTTTTATCAAGGTCCAATTATATTTATTCATAAACCCGTCAACTTCTTTAGTAAAAGTTATTTTCGTGTGATGTGCTTCCTGATTATGTATGTATTTTCTCACTCGCTCAATATGACTTTCGCTCACACCCACAGCCCCAAAATCATCCTGCCAAATAAATTTGCTTTCTGTTAAATTATTTTGATTTATCCAAAAAGATGATTCACCTTTTATGAGTTGTGCCACTTTGCTAATGCTTTGTTCTTTGCCAAGAGAGATCAAGCAATGTGCATGTTCCTGATACCCATTTATACAATCAAGCCGGATGGTTTTCTCAGTAGCATTTTGTTTAATATGCTGAAATGCTTTTTTCCTTATTGCCGATGAATTTAAAAATGGTTCCCTGGTTTTAGTAGTGAATACCATGTGAATATAAACTCTTACCCAACTCATTTTATTTGTTTTTTATTTGACTAGGCTGGTAAATTATTTCTCAATTCAAACATAATAAATTATTTTGAATCTTCAAATCTTACGAATTGTAAAAGCATAAATCCGGCTGCGAAACCTGTGGTGCAGTGGTTTCCAGTCATTTTGTTGAAAACACAAAATGATAGAACACGCTAAATACAATTTTATTTGGACAGGGTAGGGAATAAATGGTGATTGCGGGATAAGTGATTCGTAGTTCGAATTAAAAACTACCGGCTGATTCCTCCACCGCTCATCCGGAACATCATTCCTTCCTTCAGCGAATAATCGGAGGCGATGATCTTTTTTAACTGGTATTTTTCGGTCACTAATTTGATGAGGATGGAAGCCACCACGATCATCTCGATGCGGAAATCAGCCATTCCTTTGAGCTTCGAACGCTGTTCGGCAGAGGAAGTGATCATCAGTTCGTGAAACACGTCAAAATCCTGCCGCCTGATCTCGTAAGCATGCTTGCTCAGCGAATTCGGGATCACTTCGAGATCTTTAAGAACCACGTCCACCAACGTTTCAAACGATCCGGCTGATCCGACCAAAATGGACACGGGAAATTTCTGCAGTGCTTCGGTTAAAGGAAAAAGCTGGTCGGAAAAATAGGATTCAAGTAATTCTATTTCTTCCTGTAGTATAGGGTCGTGAATGGAAAAATGTTCGATCATTCTTGCGGCACCAAGATCAAAACTTTGCTTCCACAAAATAGTTTCCTTTTGCCCGATGATCAGTTCTACGCTGCCCCCGCCAATATCCATCACCAGGATATTTTCCGTTGGCAAATCAAATGAATGACTTACTCCTTCGTAAATACATTCAGCCTCGGTGTCACCCGAAATCTTTTCGATGATAATGCCATGGAGTTCTTTTGCTTCAGTTAAAAATTCGTCTCCATTCGTTGCACCACGAATTGCTGATGTAGCCAAAGCTTTTATTTCTTTCACTTCGAACCGGTCGAGGTATTTTCTGAATTCGGCAAGCGCTGTATGTGCCCGTTGTTTTGCTTCCGGGGTTATTATTCCTTTAATGATGCCGCCTTGCCCGATCTTCACAGGAACCTGCAATTTGAAATATTCACGTATAACTCCGTTCTTCACTTCCGCAATAAGAAGGTGAAAAGTGTTTGTCCCGAGATCTATGATCGCTTTCATCGCTCACAATTTACAATTATTTTTGATTTCTGTTTATCTTAGCCGCGGAATGCGAAATATTCCTTTTCTAAATAATTTTCATCACCGATGATTGGCGTAATTACCAAATCAACCGGAAGCTGGTACGAGGTGCGTGATGAATCGGGCAATGTTTTATCGTGCCGGCTCAAAGGCAAGATCAAACTGGATGATTTAAAACATACCAATCCCATAGCTGTTGGCGATATGGTGCATTACGAGATGGAAGAGGGTAGAGACACCGGTGTGATTTATAGAATAGAGCCGCGCAAAAATTACATCATACGCAAAGCAAGTAATCTTTCAAAGCAAACACACATCATTGCCGCCAATCTCGACCAGGCTATTCTACTTGTTACACTCTCGCAGCCCGAAACCTCCATGGGTTTCATCGATCGGTTTCTGCTCACCAGTGAAGCCTATCATATTCCTGCCATACTAATTTTTAATAAGAGCGACCTGTTGGATGAAGTATTAAAAAACAAATTTGAAAACCTGAATTCCATTTATTCCAATGCCGGTTACCCCTGCATCCTTTGTTCTGCTTTAAAAAAAGAAAATCTTGAAGAGATAAAAAATATGCTGAAAGATAAAACCTCGCTGATCATCGGGCATTCGGGAGCCGGCAAATCCACTTTGCTGAATGCACTAGAACCCGGGTTAAGCCTGAGAATATCGGGGATCTCTGATTATTCGGGGAAAGGAAAACACACTACAACGTTTGCTGAAATGTTTCCTTTAAGTTTTGGTGGATTTATCATTGATACTCCGGGAATCAGGGAATTTGGAGTGGTGGATTTTAAACCGGAAGAAATTTCTCATTATTTTTCTGAAATGCGCCCGTTGATCAACGGATGTAAATTCAATAACTGCAAACATATTCACGAACCGGGATGTGCCGTGATCAAAGCCGTGGAAGCGGGCAGGATCAGCAAGGAACGATACAACAGCTACCTCAGCATTTTTAACAATGAAGATTTTTTCAACTGAAGAATTAAAAAAAATGAGAGCCATTATTCAGCGCGTTTCGGATGCTTCCGTTAAAATAGAAGGAAAAATATTTTCATCCATCGGAACCGGGTTACTCGTGTTGCTTGGTATCGAAGACAATGATACCGGTGAAGATATTTCGTGGCAGGTGAATAAGATATGCAACCTCCGGATCTTTAATGATTCAAATGAAGTGATGAACCTTTCGGTGAAGGATGTATCTGGCGAAATGCTTGTGGTTAGCCAGTTCACGCTGCATGCCTCCACGAAGAAAGGAAACCGGCCATCCTACATTCGCGCTTCGAAACCGGAGATCGCCATCCCGCTGTATGAGCAATTCATTTCAGAAGGGAGAAAAACTATTGGCAAAGAGATCAAGACCGGAATTTTTGGTGCCGATATGAAAGTGAACCTCACCAATGATGGACCGGTCACAATTTTTCTGGATTCAAAAAACAGGGAATGAGAGAAAGCATTCGCTTTTCCATTCAAACAATATTTTATATTTGATCTCTGATTCGATTTAAATGTTAAAAAAAGAAAACGGTATTTATTTTCTTCCTGTCTTGTTTTCCTTCACTCAGGTTTTCATTTTATCGTTGATGTTCCTCGCTGCAAGAGCAGGGTTTGATTTTCATGCAGGTGAAGTGATACGTTCGGCAGGACTGGCGGTATTTCTTTTAATGACTCCGTTTTATTTGTCCAGGGTTCTCCGGAAAAATAAAGAAGCAACCTGGTTCAACGGAATTTCATTTCTGTTAATTTGTTGCTTCATTTGTATTGTTGCATTCGGATTTTCCTGTGATTTTTTCGAACTTCATATTGGTTATTTTTTACCCGCACTTGGCTTTATCCTTCTTTTTAAATTTTTGTCAGACTACATTAACTCCAAACATTTTTATACAGATTCTAAAAAAATAATGCTGCCTGCAATTGTTCTTGGTTTATGGACCACCGGCAACATTTGGGGTTGGGGATTTCAAAATCCATTGTACTTTGAAGGAATGGCATTGGGCAAGGGGCATATTGATATGTTGTATTTGTCTTCCCTTTCCCAAATGATCAAAACTTATTTTGTGCCAAGTTTGGGAATAGATGGATTGATCCTTCGTCATTATCATTTCGGAAGTAACGTAGTTGCGGCTTCTTTTTCTTCCCTGGCCGATATTCCCGTTATTCAGTTTTATCAAATCACTTTCCCGCTGATTTTAACATCGCTTTTTTCGTTTTCGTTTTTAAACCTGGTGAAAAGAATTTCCGAAATTTCAAATCCTGTATTCAAATGGAATCCTGCAATTTTCTGGATATACGTCATCGGGATCATTGGCATATTTCCTGAGAAAGTTGAACTGAGTTTCGTGGTCCTTAAAAATATCTTTGCCAGCGAAAGCTATTCACTTGCATTGTCCTTTGCGTTCCTATCGGTTGAGCTGTTTTTGACATTCCTTATTTCGGTAAAGTATAAGGCGGAACATTCCCCGGCAGAAAAGGCCTTTCTCCTTTTGATCATTCCTGTCTTGTTCTTCCTGGTCGGCATTACAAAGGTTTCGGTAGTATTCCTGCTGATCGCTGCATTTGTTTATTTTCTTTTTCGGTTCGGACTTTACAAAAAAAAGGTTTTTATTTTTTCCACCCTTTTATCATTCGTTGCTTTTGCAATCGTTCTGCAAATAGTTTCAGGATTTTCATCGACACGTTTTTCACCCTTTTCATTTGTCAAGGATTATGCAACAGGGAACCGGGTCTTATTTTTTCCGTTTTATTTTGCTTTCCCGGTTCTTTACTTCTTAGTGCGGATCCGGCATTCCGGCATCAAAAAGTTTTCAGGCCTTAAACAAATAATACCAACTAAACCTTTTCAGTTCTTCGACCTTGAACTTATTTTATTGTTCGTGATTGCCGGGGCTTTGCCGGGTATTCTTTTTTACATCCATGGGGGAGGTGCCGGCTATTTTTCGGATATTCAGCGATGGGTCTGTTTGATCCTGCTAATGGTTATGGTATTACCAAAGCCGGAACTTCTGCATTTTAGAAAAAACCTTTTCAGCGTTTTGATCTATGCATATTTCTTTTTTGTAGTAGGATCAAATACTTTTACAAGGATCAAAAGTTTTGCGGTACTCAATTACCGGATTCGAAATGAGATCCTTCAGAATTCACCCGGTATTAAAACAGGTTCCGCTTATAAACTGGAACAAATACTTTTTACTCCCGGGAAATTAATTAAAGATAATTTGCGATACCGGATGTTTACTGAATTAGTAAACCTGGACAGACTCAGCCGCAAAGAAAAATCACAACAATTTGTTTCCATTCCAAAAAGTGATTCCTTTTGGCATTCGATGCCGGTCGAAAACATTTCCTTTGTTGTGCCTGCTCTTTCCGGGATGGCGATGATCTCCGGTACTCCTCCGGTTTCATGGAAAGAGCGCCATAAGTACGAAATATTTTCAAATTATGGTTTTGCAGATTACCGGTTTGAAG
>JBIOHI010000063.1:0-9948 GCA_044448845.1 Bacteroidia bacterium | reverse complement strand
CCGTTATATCGCTAAAGCCAATGATCCACTTAGGTTTTGCTTTGAATTTTTCCCATTTTAATTTATCAATGATACGAACAGCGCCATAACCTCCTCTTGCACACATGATGGCTTTTACTTTTGGATCATTCAGCATTTGCTGAAGATCTTTTAATCGTTCTTCATCAGTGCCTGCAAATGTGAAATCTTTTTTTCCGATGGTGTCGCCAATTTTTATTTTAGCATTGAAAAAATCAGGGCCGGCATCGGAATTCAGGGTGCCGGGATGAATGATCTGCAGGTCTTCGCCCTCAACGGTTCGGAGGTTTTGTTTCAGGAGTGTTTTGCTCTGCCAGATGAAATGTAAAAGCTCTTCTTTCATTGCAAGAGCGAAATAAAAAATAATTATTGAATAATCGCGTGTTGCTTTAAAATATTTTTCATTTCATTACGGATCATCAGCGTTTCCTTTTTCACTTTTTCTTCAAAGTTGTTATCGCTGCCGGCATAAATAATGCTGCGTGAAACATTCACGAGTAATCCGCAATCGGGGTTGATGCCGTGTTTTGCAATTTGTTCTAAACTGCCACCTTGCGCCCCAACACCAGGGACCAGTAAAAAGTGTTCCGGAATTATTTTCCGAATGCCGGCAAATTCTTCGGCCTTGGTTGCACCCACCACGAACATCAGGTTTTCTTTGGTTCCGATAATTGAAGTATTTTTGATCACCCGTTCGTATAATTTTTCATTCCCGGTTTGCAACGTTTCGTAATCGGCACTGCCTGGGTTCGAAGTAAGTGCCAGCACAATTCCCCATTTATCTTTAAATTTAAAGAACGGTTGGATGGAGTCGTTGCCCATGTAAGGCGCGAGAGTAACAGCATCAAAATTCAATGTTTCAAAAAAAGCGCGGGCGTACATTTCGCTGGTGTTGCCGATGTCTCCGCGCTTTGCATCCGCAATTTTAAAAATTCCGTTGGGGATAATTTCCAAAGTCTTTTGCATGGTTTCCCAACCGGCTGCACCGTTCAATTCATAAAAGGCAGTGTTGATCTTGTAAGCCACGCAATATTCTTTGGTGAGGCCGATGATCGCTTTGTTGAATTCAAAAACCGGATCGGCAGTCGCTAAAAATCTTTCCGGAATTTTGGTGATGTCGGAATCCAAACCTACACAGAGAAAAGAGGATTTAGTTTTTATCTGTTCGACAAGTTCGGCTCTGTTCATGTATTAAAAAAGCAAATTCAATTCAATGATAAAATTGTGAATAGTTCCGCCTCCGTTGGGCGGTAAGGTAGGAGTGGAGGCAGAATTGGCGCTGTTGATCGGCCAGGTCTGGTTCGCATTCATATTCAGCAATCCGTATTTCAGTAAAAACTGGAACCCGACAAAAGGTGTATTGAATTGCATTCCACAGGCAGCAAGTATATCGCTGCGATTGAATGCAGGTTCATCGCCCAACGGTGTTCCATCGGTGGAAACGAACATGGAAGAATGTAGCAGGTAGGAATATTGCAAACCTCCTATCACGAGATTATTCCCGGTTGAACTGATCGGGTACATCATCATCACCGGCAAGTCGATGTAGTAAAGACGGATAGAACTGTATTCACCGGCTTCGTTATTAAAATTACTACCCCGGAATGAAACGCCCAGTTCGGGGACAATGCACAGTTTGGATTTGAAACGATAACGCAAATAAACACCTCCATTTATTCCTATTCGTCCTGATGGATTCTTTAGTTCATCACCGGTTAACCGCGCATATCCCACACCGATCTTGATACCTATTTTCAGCGGATCGGAATTATCCGGTTTTACAAAAACGGGTTCTTCTTCCGGCACCGATGCGGAATCAGCCTGCTGCGAATACACTTGCAGGGAACCGAAAAAGAGGGCTATCAGGAATAAAAATTTTCGCACAAATAGTTTTGACAAATCTAAGCGATTGAACGATTTATTCATACTTAAAGTATTCTAAATTATTTCACCCGATTCGAATACAACAAATGGATCAATGCACTATTTTAAAAAAAACTATGGGAAATCCCAATCGATTTATTATTTTCGGATTCCTTAAATTGAATTACCATGAAAAACGTTTTCCTGATAAAATTAATTTCATCTTTAATCCTGGTGAATTTAGTGCTTACTTCCGCTGTATTTTCGCAAACCATTCTCACGAACGGTGCAACGATCATTAATGATATACCCGTTCACCAGAGAGTATTCAACCGCATTGGAGCTTATGGAAAAACCTCGGTGTGCAGCACCGACACAGTAAATTATACCTTCAATAAAACTTCCGCGTTTCAAACCGTTACTTTAAATGCCACTTCGAGCGGAAGCATTTTTGCGCAGTGGTATGCGGCACCCCAGGCGATCACCGTTTACGGTTTTGATTTTTATGCATGGCAAACCACGGGTACTGCCCCGATCACTATTACCTGTAATATTTATAATTCCACAACTGATTCGCTGCCTTCGGGGACACCGTTGCGTTCGATCACCGTTAGTGTTGATACCACTTTTGGCGGAGGTTTACTTTCTGTCTTAAGAAAGAAAGCGATCTTCACCACCCCTGTTACAACAAATCAGGCTTATGTTCTTACCGTTGAAACTTCCAGCAGCAACAGCGTGGCGGTTGTTTCCAACAACTGGACGGCAACTCCTCCAAACGGCCGGGCCGAATGGCTTAGTTCGGTAAAGATCGGCAGCACGTTTTTCAGAGGATACAGCGTAGTGGTTGGAGGAAACCGCTTTGATGCGGATTTTATTTTGCAACCTTATGTTTCCTATTCGATGACTGCCGGGTTTACAACCGTGAATTGCAATTCGGGAGGAAATACGGTTTACTTTACCAATACTTCCTCACCGGTTTTGTTCAACAAATTTTACAGCACGAGGGCCTTTTTCAATATTCCTCAATATAGTTGTCTTTGGGATTTCGGAGATTCTACCGGTTCGTGGTATTACAAGGATGGAATGCATAATTACAGTTACCGGATAGCCTATAATGTTACTTTAAAAGATTCTCTTTATGGATGGCTGACCGGATGCGGAGACCAGGCAACTAACCTGATACCCGTGGGGCCGCCCGCCCCGGGCGCATATAACAACAGCCCGCTTTGTGCAGGAACCACGATTCATTTGCGTGCAGATACCATCACGGGCGCAACTTATTACTGGACCGGTCCGAATGGTTTTTCTTCCGCACTTCAAAATCCCAACATCGCAAATGCGAATATTTCCATGGTCGGAAATTATAATGTGCGCGCCATCATCGGCCAATGTTCTTCTATGGTTGCTACCACTTATGTGAATGTGATCTCTACTCCAACGGCTTCGAACAACGGACCGCTTTGCGCAGGGCAAACATTGAATTTATCAGCCTCTTCTATTTCGGGCGCAACCTATTCGTGGACGGGCCCCAACAGTTTTACTTCTTCACTTTCCAATCCTGTAAAAACCGGGACTACCGTTGCGGACTCCGGAACGTATAGTGTTTCCATTACACTTGCCGGATGCGGAACGATCGGGCCTTTTACTACCCTTGCCATCGTGAACCGGGTTCCGGGGATTCCAACCGTTTCGAGCAACAGCCCGTTATGTGTCGGTGATAATTTGAATTTGACTTCTTCGGGTTATGCGGGAGGATCTTATAGTTGGATAGGACCTAATGCGTTTACTTCCACTCAACAAAATCCTTCAAGATCAACAGTGTTGAGTTCCTATGCAGGAACCTATAATGTAACCATCACATCAAACGGTTGCACTTCTCCTGCCGGATCGACAACAGTTACCATTAATAATGTTCCTTCAACACCCACTGCTGGAAATAACGGACCACTTTGCAGCGGGCAATCCTTAAGTCTTACTGCAACCGCTATTGCCGGGGCAACCTACGCCTGGAGCGGGCCGAACAGTTTCACTTCGACATCACAAAATCCAACACGATCTTCCATTACCACTTCCGATGCCGGATGGTACAGCATTATTGCCACAGTTTCGGGATGCTCTTCCTATGCAGGAACTACCTATGTTGCGATCACTACATTAACACCCACACCCGTCACAAGCAGCAATGGGCCGCTGTGTCCAGGGCAAAATCTCCAGCTTGCCGCCTCCACTATTCCCGGAGCAACTTATAGCTGGACAGGACCAAATAGTTTTACATCAACACAACAGAATCCTACTATCAGCAGCGTTACGGCAGTGAATGCGGGCATTTACAGCGTTACGGCAACCACATCCGGATGCGGAACTTCTTCGGCCGGCAACACCACGCTTGCAATAAATTCATTACCGGGAGCGCCAACTGCCGGAAATAATTCTCCGGTTTGCAACGGTGACAGTATACGTTTGACAGCTTCCAATATTACCGGAGCAAATTATTTCTGGTCGGGGCCAAACGGTTTTTCTTCCGGTTCGCAAAATCCATTGATCGCTAATGCGAGCAGTATTAAAGCCGGAATTTATTCGGTTTACGTAACGGTTACCGGTTGCGGAACTTCGCCTACTTCAACCACGAATGTGATCACGCATGCCATTCCTCCAACACCCACAGCACTGAGCAATTCACCCGTTTGCACCGGAGATTCCATTTCCTTTTCCGCTAGCATAACTGGAGTTGGTCCGAATGTAAATTATACCTGGAGTGGTCCGAATAATTTTAATTCATCACTTGCCAACCCGGTATTGCACAATTCCAATTCGGCTTATTCGGGAACTTACAATCTTACCGTTACCGATTCTGGTTGCACTTCACAAACCGGAAGCACGTATGTCACTGTAAAAAGTATTCCATCAACTCCTACCCCTTCCAGTAATGCACCGATATGCCAGGGGGGAAATTTATTTTTATCGGCATCAACTGTTCCGGGGGCGTTCTATTCATGGACAGGTCCGAAAGCTTTTAAGTCTCTCTTGCAAAACCCGTTCATCTCCAATGCAACCGACACAGGCAACACCGGAACGTACACTGTTACTGCTATTGTCAACGGATGTATTTCCATCCCGGCATCTTTGTTAGTTATAATAAATCCATTGCCTGCAACACCGGTAGCCAGTAACAGCAGCCCGAAATGTATTGGTGATAATGTTTCACTTTTTGCTTCTACTGTTTCGGGGGCAACCTATAGTTGGACGGGTCCGAATGGTTATTCATCCACTTTTCAAAATCCCGTGCTCACAAATGTTTCCACGGCAGTTGCAGGAATTTACAGCGTGGTTGCCATCACTTCCACCTGCACTTCTAATTCAGCATCCACTGCGGTTATCGTGAATAGCGTTCCACTTGCACCAATTCTAAGTAGCAATGCCGTTTCCGGTTTAGCGTGTACCGGTGACACTTTGATGTTGTTCGCAAACTTTGTGAGCGGAGCAACTTACACCTGGAATGGCCCTGCCGGTTTCGGAGACTCGGTTCAAAATCCGATCATACCAAATCTTAAAACCATCAACGGTGGAACATACAGCGCATCTATTTCAAAAGGTGGATGCTCATCCTCTGCATCAACAATAAATATTACAGTTAATCAATCACCGGCCACAGGACCTATTACCGGTAAAATTTCCGTGAAAAATTATGAAGTGGATACGTATTCCGTTACTGGTTCATTGGGTTCGGTTTACAATTGGCTGATTACCGGTGGAGGAACATTACAATCGGGCGGAAGCACCAACACGATCATTGTGAAATGGGGAGCAGCTACTGCCAGTGCATTTCTCCGCGTTCGCGAAACGGCCATCACCGGTTGCAACGGACCGCTGCAACAATTGAATATCTCGGTAAGTTCAACGGTGGGAATGAAGGAAGAAAAAATGAATTCGGGTTTCGTTACCGTTTATCCGAATCCTGCGAACCGCGTTTTGAATATTTCTTTTGACCTGCAAAATTCAGCAGAAGCAAAAATGGAAATGCTGAATTTGGTCGGGCAAACGGTTTTATCCTACACCAAAGAAATTTCGAAAAGTGAAAATGTAGAATTGGATATTTCAAATTTGAGATCGGGAATTTATTTAACACGCGTTACCATCGGTGACGAGAAAAAAATATTTAAGGTGGTAGTGGAGTGATTTGATGATGGGTTGATTTGATAATTTTATGATTTTTGTTTAACCAAATTCTTTTTTGATGAAATTTTAAATCTTAGATATATAAATTTCAAATTATCTAACTGCTTCTTCCAGCATTTTTTGTATTCCTCTTTGGCGATTTCTATCGCGCCCAACGATCTTAAATGGTTCGTTACAAACTGGGTGTCGAGTAAAATAAAATTGTTTGCTTTGAGCCACTGCACCAGGAAAACGAGCGCGACCTTCGAAGCATCACGCTCAAGATGAAACATGGATTCACCGAAAAAAGCTTTACCCATCGCCACTCCGTAAAGTCCGCCCACCAATTCTTCGTATTCATTTCTTGTTTCAAAACTGAATGCATAACCCATTTCGTGCAGTTCGCAATACACGCTGATGATCTCTTCCGAGATCCAGACATTTCCCGAAGGCCGCTCTTTGCCTTGAGAACTTCGAGAGCAGGCACGGATCACTTTTTCAAAATCCCGGTTGAAGGTTACATGATATTTTTTTGAGCGTAAGGTTTGTTTTAATGACCGGCTTATCTTCAATCCGTTTAACGGAATGATGCCGCGCATTTCAGGTTCGTACCAGTAGATCTTATTGTTTTCATCCTGGTGTGCCATCGGGAAAATTCCGATGGAATAACCATACAAAACCTGTTTAGGGGTTAGTTGCATTCCGAAAACTATTTTCAGAATTCAACAATATTTTTATTGGAGGAAGACGCAAGCATGGCATTTTCGAGGTCAAGATATTTCACTTTGATATGATGCAAAATATCCGAACTGCTTTTCCTGCTGTATTCACCGTCACTTTCAAGTTTATTAATGATGAAGCCAATGGTAAAATGAGAGATATTCATGGCGGGAACAAAGGTATGTTCGATCTTTCCGGGATCGATCGTTTCGGTGAGTAATCCGGATTTCATCAATTTTTCGAGCAGTTCGCGGCACAAACTCAAAGGAATTTCCAACTGGCGGGAAATTTCTTCAGCATTGGACGAAGGCATTCCATCTTTGAATTTTTTCGAAATAAAATTCATAACGTAAAGGGCATACAACATACGCATTTTATGACTCACTTCGGCTGTATGCAGATCGGTTTCATAACGGATCACATTTTGAACACAGTATGCAATTTCGGCACCTACGAGCACAATGATCCAGCTATATTGAAGCCAGGTGAGGAAAAGCGGTATGGATGCAAAACTTCCGTAAATGCCGTTGTACCTGGAGATGCCAACCTGGCTCGCAAGATAGATCCACTGGAATATCTGTGAGAAAACTCCGGCAATAATTCCAGCGACCAAAGCCGCATGAGGTTTCACACGCGTGTTGGGCATCACGAGGTAAACCATGAAGAATAATAAACCGGAAGATAAATACGGAATGAGGTTCAGCGTGAACATGATGAGGTTTTTAAGCACATCATTCAACGGTTCGATGAGTATTGCAAATTGTTTGATGTAGGCAGTGATAAAAACGGTAACCGCTCCCTGCACGATCATCAGTATCGGTGCGATCATCATGATGGCGAGGTAATCCGTAAATTTTCTCACCCAGGTTCTTCCTTTTTTCACGAACCAGATTGCGTTGAAAGCACTTTCAATATTTCCCAAAACCTGCACCACGCTCCAGATGAGCAATACCAAACCGAAACCTGCGATCCAGCCGCCATGCGTTCGCCCCAGCATATTGTGCGAATAGGAGAGAAGATTATTCAGCACATCGGGCTGACCTGCAAAAGCAGTTTTTAATTGCTGGGTTAAGTAATCTTCCAAACCAAATCCCTGTGCGATACCGAATATCATGGCGATCACCGGAACGATGGAAAGTACCGTGTACATGGTTAATGCCGAAGCGCGCTGTGCCAGGTTTTTATCAAGATATCCTTTGATGCCAAGCACGATCAAACGTAAAACATGAATGAAACCGCGCTGCCATTTCGGATATTTTTCGAGTTTCATCCGGAAGAGATGCGTGGTGAAAAACGCACTTATTTTTTTGATTCCGATCTTTGCCATACTAAAACAGTTTAGAACTTTCCTGGTACAATATTACGGTTCCGATGCTTAAGACCAAAGCAAGAACAATTTTTTTAAAAAACGTTTCATCAATCTTATTCAGTAATTTTTTTCCGATAAAAGAGCCCGCAAATGAAATTACAATTAAAAAAGGAACCAGGTAGAGCTGATCTTTGCCGAAGTAGCCGTGATCAATGTAAATGACGCTGCGGCTCAGGTCCACTCCAAAATCAACGGCTGCCGATGTGGCTATGAAAACATCTTTGTGTAAATTAAATGCTGCCATGCTGATCCCGCGAATAGCTCCGCCCGTTCCGTTAAAACCTGTAACAAAGCCTGCAAGCGAACCGCTGACGATAGCGTTGGTTTTATTCGGCAGCAATTTCAGTTTTGAAAAAAACAACAATATCAAACTGAAAAGCACTAAAAAAAATTCCAAGCGAAAATGCAGCCCATTCAAACGAAACAATGGTGATGAGGTAGGCACCGAATATCACAAAACCGACACTTGGAATTCCGTAAAAGAAAAGCAAACGGTAGTTAACATGTTTGCCAAACAAAATGAGTTTACTCGCATTGCTGAATACATGAAAAATTCCAGTTATGCCGAGAACGAACTGGAATGAATAAAAAAATTGCGCGACCGGAACAAAGAAAACGGAAGAACCGAATCCACCAATGGTTCCGAGGATCTCGCAAAGCAGTGCAGCAAGCAGGAAGATCAGGTCGCGAAGCATGGGTTAGGGATCTTTAACTGAATGATAATTTTGAATTTGATTAGTGAAGGTTTTTTTGAATGGCAAAATCACAAATTATTATTTCTGTTTCTGCATCAATATAAGCGACCACAAATTTCTTCTTATAATTAGCACAACGGTAATTTTGAAAATTCCATAGATTGCTTTTGCAGGGTTTATGTTTGAGCCGGTCATCTCCCAAAGTTTCAAAATAGGTAAAGGCATCATCAACAAAACGTTTGGCGGTTGCGGGCATTCCTTTACTTCAATAAAATAGGCAGTGTAAGCAACCTCTTCGGCTGCTTTATCCAGTATTGTTACTTTTCGGAATGCCATTTATCAATAAGTTTATAGGCTAACTTTTTACCTTCGGATAAACTTAATTTTCGGGCAGAGGGGGTTTTTGAAGCAACTTTTTGAAGTAAAATGTTATACTCGTTTTGTTCAAGGAGTACGTATTTTTTTTTGTCAATAATAAGTGTGGTCATATTTTATAAATCAATTCAAATATAATGTAAATTATTATTAACTATCGTGTCCCAAATTCGGGCTCAGCCATTTCTCAATGTATTCCAACGATTCGTTTTTGCGTTTGGCATAATCTTCCACCTGGTCTTTCTGAAATTCTCGTTTTTCTAAATTTTTTTGTTACGAAATAAATTTATTGGCAATAATAATCAAGTGTATAAGACTGGTCATCCACATCCGGTTCGGTCGTTGAATATTTTGCATCAAACGGGTAACCGTATTTATTGTATTTATAGGTGTATGACTCAAAATAAAAAAGGGTCGTATCCCCGTAATTATATCTTGTTGAAATAATATTATTTTTTGAATGAAGATAAAAAAAGAAAAAGCTCATCGCATTACCTGTTGGGATTCCAAAACCCCTTGGAATGGGATGGCTATCATAACTAAGGTATTCTTGCAATGTAAGGTTGCCAATGGTATCACGATGAATAATTTTATAAATATTTCCTGTTGAATCAAGGAAATTATAAGAATAAAAGTGAGTTCCAGGATAATGAACATCCTCAATTATTGAATCGCCTGAATAAGAATAATTACTGAATTCTGAAGCATTCCCGTTATTCCCGGAAATATATTGATATTTGATCAGTCTGTTAT
>JBIOHI010000062.1:0-9958 GCA_044448845.1 Bacteroidia bacterium | reverse complement strand
TAAAGAAGGATACGGGTTCAATTGCGTCTCCATTCCTGTTATGAGTCGGAATGATACTTTTATTGTCTTCATTAATGCTTCCGTAAGCCATTTTTACCAACGCGAAATTTCTAAGTTTCCACTTTTTCAGCAACGGTATCCGGTTAAATAATAAACCTTCAAAATGCTGAACATAGATTACACGCACATATTGGTCGGCAACAAATTCATAGGGATTCATCAGGCTGAAATTATTTTCACTGTATATGAAGGTCTGGCTGCCATTCGGAATATCAAGCATGGCATACGGAAGGGTTCCGAAAAATTTTCCTGCCGTGACGGAGTAATCGGCATTACCTAACACGCCTGTTGACAAGTGCTGACTGATATTGACCTGGATCTTATCGTAATCAAACTGCCCGCCTAAAAGATGGCTGAAACCTCGGGTATAGCTGAGTACAACCACCGGGTAAACCGATTGCCGGAAACGCGTTCTTTCAACTCCTCTCACCACCATCAGTTCATGATAAGCATAACGTGCCTCAATCGTGGCTGCCGTGTAGGTAAAATTGTGATTGATGTTGTAGGATGAATCGGGGCCGTACGGATTTATTTTATAGCCAAAATAAAACTTAGGTTCATAAGATGTATTTTGAATAATCGCATCAAACGTCCAGTTGTCAAACGGATGAGTAATAAAATTGATCCGGTAATCGATCGTTCGGTTGATGCGGGCACGGGGCACGGCAAAGCTCAGGGCGGCAAAAAGATTGGATGTTATCCCGTTCGGCATCAGGCTGGAGGTGAAATCGGTTACTCCGAGAATATCGTAATCATTTTTGAATCCGATTCCCAACCGCGTCCATTTCTCCGCAGAAAAAATATAATCAATGCCGAGACCGTATTTGAATGACGAATCCCGCGTACCATAAGCAACATAAGGTTTGAGTTGCCATTTTTTTGAAAAATCGGCATTGGTAAAGAATCCCAGCCGGAAACGAATTTGCTCCACTTTATTATACCCGACTAAAAAAGCAAAAGGGCCCCAGTCGAGTTTCCCGATACGGTAGTCGCCTTCGAGCAGCAAACGAAAGATATCCAAATAATTTCTGACTATCGGAACATTTTTTATGGAATCGATCATGCTGAACATTTGTTTTTCGACCATCGAAAAAGGTTCGAGTCTTTTTTCATTCCAGAAGGATGAATCTTTTTCGGTATTATTATGCGCCCGAACAAACCGGGCATCAAAAAATGATGTTCCCATTATTTCATTGATTTTAAAATTCGTATTGCAACGATACAGGTGTGCTATGAAACCGCTTGTGTTTTCAGTAGGTTCCGCAAGCTCGAAGATCATTCGTGTTTTTTGCGGAAGCCAGGGACCTTCTTTTGTTTTTATCATTTCCTGCTGGACTCTGAAACGATCTACAAAATTAACATTGGCTGATTGTGCAAGTTCCACATCGATCTGTTTGATGGCAAAATCTTTATCGGCTATCCACATCATTCCCAAAAAACCAAGGTCTTCCTCTCTCCGCAAATTGATCTTTATTTTAAAACATTTCACCCCGTCAATTTCCATCGAATCGAGTAAGGTATAAATATAATAATTCATGCTCCCGGTTGCGATCGGGGAAATAAAATCTTTTCCGAGGATACGCATCCGGTTCTCGTTGAAATTGAATTGCATCGAACTCGCCCCGAGCAGGTCCATTATATAACTTCCCTGGTCCACCCCGATTCCATTCACGCTACTCCCTTTCAAAATTTCTTTTGTCAGGTACGGATTTCTGTTTTCATAATAATGTGAAAAGGTTTCGCTGATAAAAACAGGAAGGATGTACTTTCCTTCATCATTTTTCATCTGGTAAGAAGTATCGAGAAGTTGCTTGAGTGGTTTGAAGACTGTTCTGTTTTTCATCTTTTCCGAGATGTTATTCATTGATACATCGATCTTGTTGTAACTGTCGAAATCGAATGCCGTTAGTTGATCCTGGTCATTCGATTCTTTCAGTTGCTGCGCCTTTCGAATGATGCGCAAAGCCGGGTTTTCTCCCGGTTTGATCACCACTTCGCGGAGGTCGTTCATCACAGGTTGCATTTCGATATTCAGTAACTGTTTTTTACCCCGGGTGATCTTTTGTTTTACCGTTTTATACCCGACATAAGAAAAAATGAGCGTATCAACCGTTGCATTTGTTTTGATGTAATAACGCCCTTCAAAATCGGAAGTGGTTCCCGTTTTGGTTCCCTGGAATCCAACGCTCACAAAGGGCAATGCTTCCGGCTGACCTTTTTCCATAACTCTTCCATACACAATCGTTTCATCCTGTGCAAATCCTAATTTGAAAAGGAAAATCAGTCCTGACAGAATTATGAAACGCATTTTTTTATTTCAGCAAATGTACTTGCATCCGAACATCCTTTAATGGACGGTCGGCCTGGCCGGTCTTTACCGAAGCGATGGAATCGAGCACATTGAATCCTTCCACCAGTTCCCCGAAAACCGTGTAGTTCATGTCGAGCTGCGGGGTGCCGCCAACTTGCGTGTAAACCTGTATCTGGTAAGGAGTATAATTGAATTCCATTTTTTTGTAGATCACCTCGATCTTCGATTGCATTTGGGTGTAATACGTGTGCAAACCATCCTTGTCGCCACGTTGCACAAAATCATCCGTCTTCTGCTTCACCGAATCGGAAGTGGTGATGTCCTGCAGCAATTTTGTTTTCATCTGGTAATTCACCTGGTTCCTCACCTGGGTGAGTTCGTTGTTGGTATAGGTTCTTCCCTGCACAATGTAAAACTGGCAACCGCTCGATGCGCGCGCCGGGTTGTTGTCGCGTGCGGCAGCCAATGCCCCGCGTTTATGAATGATGCGCGGGTTGAATTCAGCCGGAACATAATAACCCACATCGCCATCACCCAGCATTTTTTCGGGAGGGGCAAGTTTCGAATTCGGGTCGCCACCCTGGATCATAAAACCCTGGATCACGCGGTGAAAAAGCAGACTGTCATAAAATCCCTGCTCGATCAAACGGATAAAGTTATCCCGGTGCAACGGAGTTTCATTGTACAACTTCAGGATCATTTTCCCGTAATCCGTGGTTATCTCCACGAGTTGTTCCTTGGGAAGAGCAACCGGTTTTTGCTCCGTTTTCTTTGGCACTTCTTTGGATTTCTTTTTTGGTTCAGGCTGCTGTGCAGCCGTTATCAATATTCCAAGAATGGTGACGGTAAAAAATATTTTTATGATTTTCATACTGTAAATTTATTTGCCAAATTAATCAATCAATCCGGATTCTTCAAAATATCGAACCACCAATTTTTTCAGTAAATTTTCCTGGCTGGTGAGTTCGGTGAACGGTGGTTTTGAAATCAGCGTGTAATGCGGCCAGCCTTCATCATCGGTTTTTTCAAACCTATAATAACCTTCATAGCTGAGCAGTTTGCAGGTTGCTACGTGCATGAGGTCGAGCTTTTCTTCCTTGGCAAATTCCCTTGTCACTCCCAGCTCGCGCACGCCAATGAGAAACAAGAGCCCGTTCATGTCGGGTTTTTTATCGAACATTTTTTTCAGGCTGAAAACGATCTTGTACCACTGCAATTTTGTGCGCTCGTCTAATTCGAAATTCGTCTCGGGATTCATGTGAACGAAAATGCTTTTTAATTTCGAGAATAAAAAATGTGGTTGGTTGCTTAGCGATTGGTCTATTTGTTAATTGTGTTAATACGATTAATTGCGATTTGCTTACCTATTAACCTAATTAACACTATTAACATTTTTTCATAATTAACATTTTTCCCCTACCTTGCTTCTGTTTTTCTAAATTCTACTTATGAAGTTACAAACTTCATTTTTGTTTTTCATCCTACTGACTGCATTAACTGTAAATGCAAGTGAGCCTGATGTAAAAAAAATTCCTGCAAATCATCAAACCGGATTTATTGAAAACAAAGGGCAGATCATTGATCAGAATAATTTGCCGAATCCTGCGGTAAAGTATTTATTTAATTCAAATCCTGTCCACCGAAGCTTCAGCGAAGGTGGAGGTTTGAATGTTCAATTGAGAAAAAACGGATTTAGTTATGATACATATAGACCCCTCTCTAGCTCTCCCCAAAGGGGAGAGAACCCCACCGCACATGGCTTTCATGCTAACAAATTTCCCGTTTCAGAAGAAACAAAGCCCGACAGTATTTATTTTCACCGGATAGATATTGAATTTATCGGAGCGAATGCAAATCCTCAAATTATTGCGGAAGAACCTTCGGAATATTACACAAATTATTACACCCCCGGCACTCCTGAGGAAGGCGTTTTAAATGTAAGAACTTTTCATAAAGTGATTTATAAAAATTTGTACAAAGGAATTGATTTGGAATTTCACACCCCTCCTAACCTCCCCAAAGGGGAGGAACTTGCCCGCGCGCAGGGCAACTCCCCTCTCCTTCGGAGAGGGGCCGGGGGAGTGGTGGAATACAACTTCATCATTCACCCCGGAGCCGATGCCTCGCAAATACGCTGGAAATACAACGGGGCATTCAGCACTACTTTAAAAAGCGGAAAAATTATTTTACAAACCGCCAATGGAAACCTGGAAGAAAAAATTCCGGAAAGTTTTATTGAAGAACATGCCCGCCAAGGAGGGACTGCGCAAAAAATAAATGTGAATTATATTTCATTTGGTGAAAATGAATTTGGGTTTTCAATTCCATCGTATAATAAAACCTCAACTTTAATTATTGACCCGACACCGAATTTATTATGGGGAACTTATTATGGTGGAGGTAGCAATGACAGAGGATATGGAATAGCCACTGATGCTAGTGCAAATATATTGGTAACAGGACTTGCACTGTCAAGTTCATCGATAGCTACCAGCGGAGCTTTTCAAAGTACATGGGCGGCCAGCCTAACCGGTTTTATGGTAAAAACTTGATTCAATGGGTAGCCGGCAATGGGCGACTTATTACGGAGGATCTGGAGCTGGAATTGCCACTGATGCCAGTGGAAATATATTTGTAACCGGACAAACAAATTCAAGTTCAGGAATCGCTACAAGCGGAGCCTATTTAACTTCCGGCACTGCTGGATATACCGTTTTTATAGTAAAGTTTGATTCAACGGGCACACGTAAATGGGGCACCTATTATTATGGAAATTGGGGAAGCGCCATAGCCACTGATGCAAATGGAAATGTTTGCGTAACGGGAACTAACGGAGGGGATGTTTTTATCGTAAAGTTTAATTCTACAGGTTCACACCAATGGTCTGCCAATTACGGAGGAAGTGGAAACGAAGGTGGATACGGGATCGCCACCGATGCAAACGGAAATATTTGCATCACCGGATGGACAAGTTCAACAACAGGTATAGCTACCAGCGGAGCTTATCAAACTGCTTATGGCGGTGGAACGTACGATGCTTTTATCGCAAAATTTGATGCGTATGGAACACTGCTATGGGCTACCTATTATGGAGGAGCAGGGATTGATTGGGGATATGGAATAGCCATAGACGCAGGTGGAAACGTTTATGCAACCGGGTATACATCTTCAATCACCACAATTGCCACCAGCGGAGCCTACCAGGTTGCTTGCGGTGGAGCGTACGATGCTTTTATTGTAAAATTTGATTCATACAGTAACCGACAATGGGCAACGTATTATGGAGGGACGGGAAATGAACAAGGATTTGCGATTGCCAGTGATCCTGGTGGAAATATTTGCATCATAGGAGTGACATCTTCAACATCAGGCATAGTTTCGGGAGGAACATATCAAAGTGCATATAGCGGTGGGACGTATGATGTATTTATTGTTAAGTTCAATACATCCGGTACGCGTAAATGGGCTACCTATTATGGCGGAACAGGTGAAGAGGAAGGACAAGGAATTGTAACCGATGCAAAAGGAAATGTTTGTATAACCGGATACACTAATTCAGCTACCGGAATAGCAACTACAGGAAGCCATCAAACATCTTATGGGGGAAACAATGATGCATTCATTGCTAAATTTGTTTCCGAATGCCCTCCAGCTCCAATTGTTACAATTTCGGGCACATTAACATTTTGTGCCGGTAAAAATGTAACTTTAAATTCATCAACTTCTTCAGGAAGATGGACAAATTTTCAATGGTATAAAAACAGTACTATCAATTTAAGTATTTCCGATTCCTTTTACTCTGCAACTTCTTCAGGAACCTACAAAGTATTTGTGAGTAATGCAGACGGTTGCCTCGATTCTTCACTTGTTGTAAATGTCACTGTTTATCCAAAACCAAATGCGGGCTTTTCTCAAAATAGTTTAGCGCAATGCTTATTAGGAAACAATTTTATTTTTAACGATACATCATCAATAATAGGTGCTACTTTAACGAGATTATGGAGTTTCGGAAACGGAGATACTTCAACGTCAGTGAATCCATCAAAATCATATAGTAGCGTAAACAACTATTCAGTAAAACTGCTCGAAACAAGCAATAACGGTTGCCAAGATTCTGTGATCAAAATAATCCGTGTGAATGCAAAACCAAATGCAGGTTTTACAATTAATAATAATTCCCAATGTTTAAATGGAAATAATTTTATTTTTGATGACACATCCACAGCAAGCAGCGGAACATTATCACGAACATGGTATTTCGGCACAGGAATAAATGATACTTCGACAAGCTCAGTATCCAGTAAAACATATTTATCAAGCGGCACTTACCAGGTAAATTTAATTTCAAATAATCAAGGTTGCAAAGATTCTGCTTTCAACTCTGTAATGGTATTTCCAAAACCCAATGTCAGTTTTTCTCAAAATAATTTCGCGCAATGTTTATCGGGAAATAATTTTATTCTAAATGACACTTCAACTATTTCATCAGGAACAATTTCCCGATTGTGGAATTTTGGAAATGGCAATACATCGACAAGCTCGGTATCCGGTAAAACTTTTGCAAGTGCCGGAACTTATATCATTAAACTTTTTGAGACTTCCGATCACAATTGCACGGATTCGGCAATAAAAACTTTTACCGTTTACCCACAACCGGCTGCGGGTTTTACACAAAATAATTTTACACAATGTTTATCGGGAAACAGTTTTATTTTGAATGACACTTCAATCATTTCTTTCGGAAACACAACAAGACTTTGGAGATTAAGCACCGGTGATACTTCTTCTTCATCCACTTTGAATAAAAATTTCATCCAATCCGGAACTTATTCTGTTAATCTGATTCAAACATCAAATAACAACTGCTCAGATTCGGTTTCAAAAACGTTTACTGTGTATCCGCAAACAACTATTGGTTTCACACAAAACAATTTCGCACAATGTTCATTCGGAAACAGTTTTATTTTAAATGACACTTCAACTATTTCTTCCGGCACTATATCAAGACTTTGGAATTTTGGTGATGGGACAATTTCCGTAAATAATAACCTGAATAAGTCTTTTACATCCGCGGGAACTTACCAGATAAAACTTGTCGAAATTTCCGATCACAATTGTATCGATTCAATAATAAAATATTTCACCGTTTATCCGCAACCAATTTCCGGTTTCTCTCAAAATAATTTTAATCTATGCCTGAGTGGAAATAATTTTTTACTTACTGATACGTCATTCATTTCATCCGGAAACACAACAAGGTTGTGGAGTTTTAGTGATGGTGACACTTCCACCTCTTCAAACGTAGTAAAGACTTTTACCTTTCCGGGAACATATTCCGTAAGGCTAAGTGAAATATCTAACAAGAGTTGCAAAGATTCCACGGCAAAAACATACACGGTTTATCCGCAACCGAAAGCTGGTTTTACACAAAATTTATTCTCTAATTGTTTACCCGGAAATAACTTTTTGTTGAGCGACACTTCAACCATTTCTTCTGGAACGATTTCACGATTGTGGAATTTTGGTGACGGAGATACTTCGACAAGCTCTGTATCCCTCAAAATTTTTACAACAGCCGGAACGTACCACGTAAAACTTTTCGAAACTTCGGATCATAATTGCATTGACTCGGCAATAAAAATATTTACGGTTTATCCGCAACCGGTTGCAGGTTTTACTCAAAATAATTTTGACCGGTGTTTAAGAGGAAATAATTTTTTATTGAATGATACTTCCATACTTTCATCAGGAACCATGACACGGCTGTGGAACTTTGGAGATGGCGATACTTCGACAATTTCGACACTTAACAAAAGTTTTGCAAGTGAAGGAATCTACAATTTGAAATTATTGGTTACCTCCAACAACAATTGCAGCGATTCGGTCACTAAAATATTTACTGTTTTTCCTCAAACTAAAATTGGATTTTCGATGAACAGTTTGAACCAGTGTTTGTCGGTAAACAGGTTTTTGTTCTCTGATACTTCTACCATTTCTTCCGGTAGCTTTTCACGGTTGTGGGATTTTGGTGATGGGGCTAATTCTATAAATGCGGTAATCAGTAAACGGTATTCGGTAAGCGGGTTATACCTGGTGAAATTAGAAACTACAACAAACAATGGTTGCATGGATTCTCTTCTGAAAACCGTTTTGGTTTATCCAAAAATCATTGCAGGCTTTACAGTTGATGATTCGGTTCAGTGTTTGTTCGGAAATAATTTTTTGTTAAATGATAAATCCATTGTCCCCGGTGGAACCTACAGCAGGTATTGGTATCTCGGGGATGCAACAACGAATACGGTTTCGGATTTTAGCAAATCATACATCGCCTCCGGAAATTTTAAAGTACAATTAAAAATTGTGGACCCAAATAATTGTTCCGACAGTGCCATTCATTCCATCCTGGTAAAACCAAATCCGGTAAAACCACAAATACTTTCTTTAACAAATACGCAAATTCAATCCACTTTTTCAACCAACGCCTATCAATGGTTTTTGAATAATAATGCAATTGCCAACGCAAATTCGCAAACAATTTTCATTCACCAAAACGGAATCTATTATGTAAAAGTTGACAGCGTGAATGGTTGCAGCGCTGTTTCCGATCCCTTAAATGTGACGCTGTTTGGAAACACACATATACTCGTCATTCCAAATCCGAACAACGGAAATTTCATCCTGGATTTTATTGCTCTTCCCGGGCAAAAGCAGATCGACCTGTACGACATGCATGGAAAATTTCTGAATGAATATTCCACCACAGACGATGTGTTTGAAATGAATAATTTTCTTTCGGGTGGAATGTATTTACTGAAAGTGGTAACGGAGACGGGCATGTATAATGTGAAAGTAGTAGTAGAATAAGTTTAAAGTTTAAAGTCTAAAATTTAAAGTTGACTTTGGTGCTAACCATTGACCTTATCAACCTATCAACTTTATTAACCCATCACCTAAAAACAAAAATCATTTTTTTCTTTTCCGGGATTTTATATTTTCGAACTATGAAACATTTACTCACTTTACTTTTACTCTCTTATTTTTCTTTCGTTCATGCCCAGGTGGAAGAGCATTTTTCGGATGGGGATTTCACTTTCAACCCTGCATGGTATGGCGATGATTCCCTGTTCGCGGTAAATTCAAATTTTCAATTGCAAAGCAAAGGAACATCCGGAACCTCGAAAGATATTTCATTAAGCACCCCCGGTAAATTTCTCGACAGCACCGAGTGGCAGTGCTGGGTAAAATTAAATCTCAACCCAAGCACGCAAAATTTTTCACGGTTCTATCTTGCTTCCGATCAACACGATCTCAAAGGAAACCTGAATGGTTATTTTGTCCAGTTTGGTGGTTCAACAGGCAACACCGATTCCATCAGCCTTTACAAACAAAAAGGAAATGTAAAAACACGGATCATTGCGGGAAGACCCGGAACGGTTGGAAGAACTACCAATTCAATTCGTATAAAAGTTTTGCGGGATTCCATCGGCAACTGGAAATTATTTTCAGATACGCTTGGCGGAAACAATTTTGTTTTGGAGGGGTCCTGTTTCGATTCGGAGTTCGTTACATCCGCGTACGGTGGTATGT
>JBIOHI010000061.1:0-10163 GCA_044448845.1 Bacteroidia bacterium | reverse complement strand
GTCATAGCTGTGTTGTCCGCAAATATTCGTGTTTCCATTTGGCGGATAAAACGAAGCGTACCCTGCTAGTACGCTGTTATTGCCTTTACTAACCCAAACTTTGCCATTAACTTTACACCCAAAAGTATTAGCACCAACTGTTGTAATATTTGGCAAGCAAGTGTCACAAGTCGGTTGAGTAATTGTATTGGTTGTGTTATTATTTTCCTTTTTGCATTGTTCAAATAATGAAAACAAACCAACAATCAGAAAAAAATATGAAGAAGCTGTTTTCAAATGGAAATTATTTATTCAAACATATTTAAAAAAAACAAAAGACTTATGCTTCACCTATCCCCAAAAATCAAACTCCTCACACGAATCATGTTGCTGCCTTCACATCCATAAGTTGAAATCGACATGCGAATAATATTTACTGGCTTTGGCAACATCAAGTTCCTCCTTTTTAAAAACTCCGGTTTGTAATTCTGTTTTAATAATTGAATGAATTTTATTTTTGAATTCCGGCAATTCTTTTTTAACAATTTCGAATGTAATATCAAAATCAATTCCTGTGTAATCGTGTACAATTCTGTTTCGCATATCTTTCGCTTTTTGCCATTGTACATCAGGATATTTTTCTTTGGTTTGATCACTCACTTTGGAAGTTTGTTCACCAATATTTGCTAGTAACAATAAAGTTGCATTAAAATTTAGCTGATCTTGATGCTGATAAAACAAAACTGAATTATTAAAACCATGACTGTACTTTTCAATTTTCCCGATTGATTCGAGAATGATCAAAAGATAAAGTAAATCGTTTTCAGGACGGGGTTGCATATTTAATTTCTTTCAAAGCCCGATGAAGAATGATCGGCTCGGCATAATCTTTTAAAACAATATCAATATTAGTGTTCAACGATTCTTCAAGGAATTTTTTAAAGGTTGATCGCTGTTCATAATTCAAATTTTCTTCAAGAAGCAAATCAATATCATTATAATTTTCGCCTCTCGAAAAAGAGCCAAATACTCCGATTCGTTTGAAACCAAAACGTTCGAATACATTATTCGTCCTTAGAAAATCCTGAAAACTATTGAAATCTCTAACTATCATGAAACAAAAATAATAAAATCAATTCAATTTCTCTCTCCAAAAATCAAACTTCCCACACGAATCATGTTGCTTCCTTCTTCAATTGCAATTTTGTAATCGTGGCTCATGCCGATGGATAAAAGTTTAAAGCCTGCCTGCCGCTCATAAGCCATTGCTTCGGCAGGCAGGTTTGAAGTTTGAAGTTTGAAGTTGTCGAAAAGTGTTTTTATTTTTTTGAATTCATTTCGGATCCGTGTTTCGTTGTCAGTGTTGGTGGCAATGCCCATCAATCCTGCTATTTGCACGTGTTGGTATTTTGTTGGATTTTCATTTACGTGTTTCATCAAATCGTTCAGTTCACTTTCATCCAAACCGAATTTGGTTTCTTCCTGTGCGATAAAAACCTGAAGCAAAACCGCAATCATACGTTTGTTTTTTGCCGCTTGCTTCTCAATTTCATCAAGCAGTTTCAAACTGTCAACCGAATGTATCAAACTTACAAACGGTGCAATGTATTTTACCTTGTTGGTTTGCAGGTGCCCGATCATGTGCCATTCAATGTCTTTGGGCAATTGGTTGTATTTATCAACCAGTTCCTGGACTTTGTTTTCACCGAAGATTTTATGCCCGGAGTTATACGCTTCCAGTATCATCTCCGGGGATTTTGTTTTGGTAACGGCAACCAATTTCACATTTTCGCCCGTTTCTTGTTTTATTTTTTGAATATTTGCCGAAATCATTTTACAGGTGCAAAAATATCTTTCTCTTTTTATTTTATTGATTTTGTTTTCATGCAGTCCGGAAAATAGCGGTAATAAACTGCCCGAAGGAATACTTTCTAAAGAAAAGATGACCGACATGCTTGCCGACATCCATACGGCCGAAGCCCTGGTACGCATGACCCCGCACCTGGGCGACACCAACACTCAAACCGTGATCAATTACTACGCATTTATTTATAAAAAACACGGTGTAAGCGAAGCGGATTTCAAGAAGAGCTTTGAGTTTTACGTTCATCAACCCATCCTTTTCGATTCCATTTATTCAGACGTGATCACCAAACTCAGCGACAAAGAAGTCAGGGTTAGAGGTAAATAATTCTACGAAATACGAATTTACGAATCGTACTTAATTCGTATATTGCTATTGATTTGTATTTTGTAAAGGTTAATTCCACCTCAACGATTCCAGCATCTTTATCACATCATATTTCAAAAATTTCAATACCGGTGCGACCGAATCATTATTGGTTTTCACATTGAAATAGAGTGCCCCGCGCAAATAATGATGCGTGCTGTCGGTAACAAAGAACTGGAAACTGGTGGCGGTGTTCCCGCTGAGTTCGTAAAGCATTCCGTGAATGTAATCGTTGGATATGAAAGTCTCGTAGATCTCATCCGCTCGTATGGTGTGCTTGTAAACCAGTGTACGTGAGTCTTCCGTCATCTTCACCAGCTCTTCCCGATTTCTCACAGGCTTGTAACTTAAATGAAGCGTGGCATTGAACGGTTCGTAAAACAAATTGTACCAGCATTTTTCACTTCCGGGAAACGTGTCTGTTATCATGGTTGAATACACAGGGATCGAAGCGGTGAATCCGCAATCGGAAGTAAAACTTTTGAATTCTTTTTTTGGAAATTGGATGCGTTGAAATCCCCGTGGTTTGGGTGTTACAGCCTGTTCACAACTTTCGAAAAGAAAGAGGACTGATGAAAACCACAGAATGAAATTCAGAAAAAAGGTAAACTTCATTTTCATTTTTCCTCTTCCATTCTCTGAATAATGACTTTCACTTTTTTAATTTTACGGTTATCAACCGATTCAACGATGAATGCAAAATTCTTATATGTCAATTGCTCACCGGGTGTCGGCAGGTCGCCTGATATCTCAAGCAGCAATCCGCCAACCGTGTCGGCTTCCTTCCGGATAGTATCAAACGTATCATCCTCGATTTCCATGAACCGGCACATATCGTTGATGAGCATTTTCGCTTCGAAAACAAAAGTGTTCTCATCCAGCTTCGCATTCAGGTTTTCCTCTTCGTCAAACTCGTCATTGATCTCCCCGAAAATTTCTTCGAGAATATCTTCCATCGTTGCCATTCCGGAAGTTCCTCCATACTCATCTACCACGATGGCCACATGAACCCGTTTCTTCTGAAAATCCTTGAGCAGGTCATCGATCTTTTTACTTTCGGGAACGAAGTAAGGTTTACGGATTAAATTGATCCATTTAAAATCATTTTCCTGGTCAAGATGCGGCAAAAGATCTTTGATGTAAAGCACCCCGATGATGTTGTCGAGGTTTTCGCTGAACACCGGAACGCGCGAGTATCCCCATTCGTTGATCTTTTGAAGGAGTTCCTGGAAATTCATAGTGGAACTTACCGCTGCAACATCAGGCCGTTGCCTCATGATCTCTTTTACATTCGTACTCCCGAAATTCACAATGGACTTTAAAATTGTTTTTTCCTGGTCGGTGGTATCATCTTCGGTGGTGATGTCGATGGCATGCGAAAGCTCATCAGCCGAAAGCGTATGCCCCTTGCGGGTGATGCGTTTGTCTATGATCGAAGTGGAACGGATGAGCAAATACACAAAAGGTGAAAAAACAATATTCAGGGCATGCATCGGCATAGCCATCATTTTAGCCACACGGATATTATTTTGAGAAGCGTAAATTTTCGGGATCACCTCGCCAAAAAGTACCAGCGTAAAAGTGATCACTGTGATCTCGATAATGAATCCGATAACCCTGTTGGTGCCGAAATCAAAAAGGATATCGAACATCAACCCGGAGATCATCACGATGGTAATGTTCACAAGTGTGTTGCTGATCAAAATAGTGGCAAGTAATTTTTTGGGATATTGAAGCAGGTGGGCTGCCGATCTTGCCTTTTGGAGGTTTCCGAAGGTGAGTTCTTCGATTTGCACTTTCGATAAAGAGAAAAAAGCATTCTCTGAACTCGACACGAGCGCAGAACAAAAGATCAAAACCAGGATAGCCGCTGCACAAACGGAGACCGTTAAATAATCAGCTACCACCAAAGTATTACGGATAAGAAGCAGGAACGAAAAAAAATTGCCGGTGGAAAGATTTTCCAAAATCAGTTAGTTAAGTAAAAAGATCAGAATGGAAGTTCGTCTGTAAGATTTCCTGTATCCGCCAGCGTTGAACTTTCGGGAGTGGCTTCAGGTGCAGCCGCTTCGTTCTTATTTTCGGAAGTTCTGGATGCTCCTCCTACCAAAGTCATTGAAGTTGCACGGATGCGCTTACCGCTTTGTTCGTTACCTTCTTTGTCTTTCCATTTAAAGGTCCGTATCTTACCTTCGATATAAACCTGCATTCCTTTCTTGAGATATTTCTCGGCAACTTTCGCGAGGTTGTCCCATAGCTCAATGTTGTGCCACTCGGTATCCGTTCTCCTATCCCCGTTGCGGTCGGTGAATGTTTCACTCGTGGCCAGGCTGAACTGCGCTACCACCTTATTGTTATCGAGGTAACGTACTTCCGGATCGCGTCCGAGGTTACCTAAAAGAATCACTTTATTTACCGACATAATTTTATGGATTGGACTGCAAGTTATAATAATTTAAAAATTTATCAAACAATCGCGACACCGGATACCCGGTGATACGGTTGAAACCTGTACAGATAAATTTTTCACCCGCTATTTCAATTTTCTTATCGGATGAAATCTCAAAAAAGAACGCGTGAATGGTCAGATGGGATAACTGGTGTTTGGTCGAGTAAACTAATCGCTGTTTCGGCTGATAAATTTTTCCGAATTGCTTTTTGAATTCTTTAGACGAGGTGATGTGTTTTGATCGTATGGCTTCACCCGATTCTATATTGGGCAATTCATACAACCCTTTCCAGATGGCAGTTCCCGTGCGTTTTGTAATGAATATCTTTTTATTTTGATGGAATAAAAAATAATAAATGTAGCGGTCGGCAGGCTTCTTCTTTTTGATTTTTACCGGAAATCTTTCAACCGCTTTCTTCTTAAAAGCTTCGCATTGCAGGCGAACCGGGCATTGACCGCACAATGGGCCGGAAGGTTTACAGATCATGGCGCCAAGTTCCATCATGGCCTGGTTGAACAAGCCGGGATCTTTTTTATCGAGCAGTTCATCCGCAATTTCCTGTACCGTTTTTTTTCCTTTGGTTGAATTAACGGCTTCCTTCACCGCAAACAAGCGGGCAATAACCCTCGAAACATTTCCGTCCACGGCAGCCATTGGTTGGTTGAATGCGAATGAAGAAACCGCTGCAGCAGTGTAGGGGCCGATTCCTTTTAAGGTGAGCATTTGATTATAGGTTTGAGGAAAAACCCCTTTGCGTTCTTTAACAATAGCTTTGGCTGTGCTCAGCAGGTTTTCCGCACGATTGTAATAACCCAACCCCTGCCATATTTTTTTTACTGACCGGGAACCCGCTTTCGCTAAATCTTTCAATGTGGGATAGGTTTCGATGAATTTCCTGAAATACGGTAAACCCTGTTCCACCCTTGTTTGTTGCAGAATTACCTCGGAGATCCAGATGACGTAAGGATCATTGGTTTCGCGCCAGGGCAGTTCCCGTTTATTTGCCAGGTACCAATTGATGATCGTTTTTGATAAATTCATTTCTCGAAAAAGATACGCTGAAATAAAATTATTTTAAAAAATATTTAGTTATTACATTGAAATACTTACATTTGCAGCCCAATATTAACAAATCGTATTTACAACTAATAACCAATTAAAATAAATTTTACATGACAAAAGCAGAGATTATTGCAGAAATTTCAACACGTACGGGAATCGAGAAAATGCAGGTTCAGGAAGCCGTTGAGTCCTTTTTTAAAGTAGTTAGAAATTCCATGGTGGAAGGCAAGAACGTTTACTTCCGCGGTTTTGGAAGTTTTGTGATCAAAAAGAGAGCAAAGAAGATTGCCCGTAATATTTCAAAGAACACAGCGATGGTGATAGATGAGCACTATATCCCGAGTTTCAAACCGGCAAAAACCTTTGTGGAGAAGATCAAAAAAAGTGAAGCTGTTAAAAGCAAAGCAGCCAAGTTAGCCGTTAAAGCCTGATAAATCTTGGCGAAAAGGTTTTCAATCTTATTCTTTTCAGTTTTAGCCATTGTTTGTATTCTTTTTTACCTGGGATATAAATCTCAATATGCAAAGAATGTTTCCACCGAAACTGTTTCGAGCGAATTTGAATACCCGAAATTTTACGAAAAGAGTTTAAAAAGTCTTCCCGATTCGGTGAAGTTGCAACTTGTTGCAGCCGGGAAGATCGCTGTTGATTCTTTGAGGCTGACACAGCTTTCACACATTTGGGAATCATCCGGGAATTTATTGGTGTCGGCAAACTATGACATGGAATATGCCGAAAAATTTCCAGGTAAGAACAGTTGGTTACAGGCGGGTAAAAAATATTACAACGCTGCGGCATACTCTTCCGACAGCCTTTTACAACGGGAAGCAGCGGTGAATGCAAAGAGCGCATTTGAAAAAGTTTTGAAATCGGATCCGGAGAACCTCGAAGCAAAGAATGCACTCGGTATTTTGTATGTTCAGGTGGAAAATAATATTATGAAAGGGGTTTTGATGCTGAAAGAGATATTGACGAAAGATTCAAATAACAGCCAGGCCATTTACTCACTGGGAATGCTGTCCATTCAGTCGGGGCAATTGGACAAGGCGGAACAGCGATTTTATAAATTAACTTTGCTTCAGCCTTTTAATCCTGATTATTATTATTACCTTGCCGATGTTTATGCCCGCGAAGGCAAAACAGAAAAAGCGATCCAAACTTATGAGACCTGTAAAACCCTGGTAAAGGAAGAAAGGTCGAAAAAAGACATAGATAACATTATTCAAAAACTAAAAAAATTGTAAAACATGCCAAGCGGTAAAAAAAGAAAACGCCACAAAATAGCCACTCACAAGCGCAAGAAACGTCTGCGCAAGAACCGTCATAAGAAAAAATAAAAGCAATTTTTAATTGCGTGCTCCCATAATTGATTCCGGGACATACTTTTCATTTAATTCTTCTCAACAGTGAGCAGTGAACTTATTATAAATTGCCATCCAAGTGGTGGTATTGAGATCGCTTTGATGCGCGATAAAAAACTCATTGAGTTGCATCACGAACGGGCTGATCAGAACTTTGCTGTGGGCGATGTGTATTTCGGCAGTGTCAATAAACTGATGCCCGGACTCAATGCTGCATTTGTGGATGTTGGGCACGAGCGCGATGCTTTTTTGCATTACCTTGACCTCGGGCCACAGGTAAAATCCCTCATCAAATTCACCAAAATGCTAAGGAGTAATCCTCAGCAAAGCGTTTGGCCTCCCAAAGATATCAATGAACCCGATATTGAAAAGACCGGGAAAGTCGGAAAGCTCTTAAGCCGGTTTCAGCAGGTGATCGTGCAGGTTACCAAAGAACCGATCTCGAACAAAGGCCCGCGGCTCACCTCCCAGCTTTCACTTGCAGGAAGATTCCTGGTGCTGATGCCTTTTGATGAA
Source organism: Bacteroidia bacterium (assembly GCA_044448845.1). Classification (GTDB taxonomy): domain Bacteria; phylum Bacteroidota; class Bacteroidia; order UKL13-3; family UKL13-3; genus CAIUEQ01. The sequence continues at coordinate 2,565 of JBIOHI010000061.1, read as the reverse complement.
GGGGTTTCCGTGTCGAAAAAAATTGTGAAACAGGATGAGCGCCTGCGACTGAAAAAATTAGTTCAAAGCATCAAGCCTAATAATTTCGGGGTGATCGTGCGAACCGTTGCCGAAGAACAAAGTGTAGAAGACCTTCACAAGGATCTGAAGGAATTGATGAACAAATGGGAACACCTGTGCGAACAGGTCAAAACTGCCGAACCCAAGCAGAAAATTCTCGGGGAGGGGGATCGTTCACTCACGCTGGTAAGAGACCTGCTCAATGATGATTTTACGGGAATCCATGTGAATGATCAGTATATTTACAAGGAGACGAAGAATTATGTAAAAAGTAAGGCTCCCGACCTGGAAAAGATTGTGAAGTATTACAACGGTAAGAATTCCATCTTTGAAAATTTTGGTGTTGACAAACAAATTAAAGCGGCTTTCGGCAAGGAAGTCAATTTTCTTGGCGGATGTTACCTCATCATTGAACATACGGAAGCCCTTCATGTGATCGATGTGAACAGCGGAAGCACAGCAGGAAAAGAGATCAACCAAGAAGAAAATTCATTGAAAGTGAATATGGAAGCGGCCACTGAAATTGCCCGACAGTTAAGGCTTCGCGATATGGGAGGAATTGTGGTCATTGATTTTATTGATCAGAAAAGTCCCGGTAACCGGAGAAAAGTTTATGAAAAACTGAAAGATGAAATGAGTACTGACCGGGCCAAACATAAAATTCTCCCGATGAGCCCTTTCGGATTGGTTCAGATCACCCGGCAAAGGGTTCGCCCGCAAATGAACATCGTTGTGAATGAAAAATGCCCTACCTGCAAAGGTACCGGGGAAACCTCTTCAAGTGTTGTGCTGATGGATGAAATCGAGAACAGGTTAAAATACCTCATGAACAATTTCAATATACACGGGATCAGTTTGCACGTTCATCCCTATATCGGTGCATTTCTCACCAAAGGTTACCTCAGATCAAAGCGGATGTCGTGGTTCTTTAAATACTGGCGTTTGATCAAAATCAAGGTGGAAAAGAATTACCAATTCGGAGAATATAAGTTCTTCAATTCGGCCGGTGAAGAAATTAATGTGTGATGAGGCATTTGTTTTTCAGACAATCTTTTATATTTGAAAACGAGATTTGAAGAACACGAACAAAATATTTTTTATTTTTTCCGCAGCATTCTTTTTGCTGACCTCGTGCGTTTCTCAAAAAAAATACAATGACATGTATGCCCTCTGGGTTTACACTGACGGGCAGTATCAAATACTCAAACAACGCCCACCCGTGGAAGGAAAGAACTGGAAGATCCTTCAGAAAGAAATTGAGCGGTTGAGAAAAGATTCAGCAAATCTCGATTCCACCTACCAGGTATACATCATCTGGTGTGCCAATGAAAAATCAAAATTACAGGCAAATATTTCCGGGCTGGCCAAGCAGGTGGATATAAAAAATGTGAGCCTGAAACTGAGCGCAGAAAAAATAAAGGAACTCGAATATATGCTTTACCGCAAAGATTCCATCATGCGTGCGACACATGCCCGTTTGGCTAAAGCTCTTTTGGGATTTAAAGAAAAAGGAGTTCGGGTGCATGTGGAGGGTGGAAAAGTTTATATTTCACTGGACGAACGTTTATTGTTCCAGTCGGGACAGATCGATGTAAACCCGCAAGGGATACTGGCTTTGATCGAAATCTCCAAAGTATTGAATTTTGATACCACCACCAATCTGACCGTTGAAGGACACACGGATGACATTCCTTTCAAGAGTAAAACCAAACCTTTTAAAGACAACTGGGACATCAGCGTATTACGTGCCACTTCCGTGGTTCGGCTCATGACATCGAAAGGAAGTGTTTCACCAAAACGGTTCACGGCATCCGGACGTGCTGAATTCTTCCCGCTCGATCCTGCAAAAACTCCGGAAGCAAGAAAGAAGAACCGAAGGATAGAAATTATTGTGACTCCTGACCTGGATGAGATAGCGAGGTTGCTTAATAATAATTGATGGGAAAGGAAGTTTGATCCCGCAAGTCTGCGGGATAAGTTAAAGTAAGAAATAAATTTCTAAGTTTAATACTGATGAAGAACTTTTAATCCCGCAATGCTGCGGGATAAGATAAACTAAGAAATAAATTTCTAAGTTTATCTAAATAGAAAAGCCGCCAAGTAATTAGTCTACTGGCGGCCTTTTTGAATTTTATAATGAAAAAAGTACGGGTGGTATATTATAAGAATAATGCCAAAGCCAAAATCCACCCAAACATAGTTGAATGAGTACTGCCTTTCAGCGACTTAAAATTTGAAGAGCAAAAGATTTTTTGGGACCGAACTGACTAATGCCCTGTTTTGAGGGGATTAGTCACTTGACAAACCCACGATTTTATTGACCTTCTCCCCTTTGTTTATGCGGAATTCCATTAAATGTTACAGGGTGTCTATTTTTTAAGAATATAGCTGATTATGATTGATGCTATTGAGCAAACAATGGACACTAACCCGATTCCAATAGCCCAGTTTAACGTTTTTTGCGTTAGTCCGGCTGTCCTTTGGGTTTCGAGCAGCATTTCATAG